>CAZJNG010000074.1:0-2990 GCA_964547265.1 uncultured Candidatus Cloacimonadota bacterium
AGAAATAAATAAAACTAAAGCCTTTGAAACAGAAAATAATTCTAATATCTTGAAAGCTTCCCTTGATAAACTTACCCGCGGATCACTAGAGCTGTTATAATGTATTTCATAAATAGATAAATCTAAAGAGGAGACTTGCCCTAATTTAGTAATTTTATTAGTTAAATTCAGTTTAAATGTAATATTATCAGTAATATCTTCTTCTAGTACTTCAAAATCATCCGGTAAGAAATGATGCTGAAGAAATTTTGTATATGATTGTTTTTCATAGGCATTTTTGAATATATTTTTCATTTATTTCTCCTTGTGATATTTTGTTGTGCAAACACCCCTGTTTGCACCTTGAGTTGTTGTGCAAACACCCCTGTTTGCACTCTCTGCAACAAGCAGGGGTGCTTGTAGAACATTTGTTTGCACTCTCTGCAACAAGCAAGGGTGCTTGTTGAACATTTTCTTGTTGTGCAAACACCCTTGTTTGCATTATTACTAAAAGCAAGGGTGCTTGTTGAGCATTTGCTGCACTTTCTGCAACAAGCAAGGGTGCTTGTTGAACAAACGATGCTTCTTGAACAACATATTTTTTATTCCATATATTTTTTTGATACATAGGTGTGTTCCCAATCTTCCCAATTTAAGATAAGTTTTGCCTTAACCGGATTATTAATTGTGTACATAATATAACCATAAAACTCTTCTTCATTTCTAATTATATGATCATAATTCTCATGATACCAGAATTGACCTTTTCTATTTAAATATTCATTACATTTCGTACTTGTAAAGCTTTTTATGGAATGCATAATACTTGATAATGAAAATTCATTATCTTTTTCATCTTTCAATATTCTTAGGATAAGGTGAATATGATTAGGCATTATGCAGTAGCAAATTAACTCATATTTTTTATTATCAAAAAAATGTAATGTGTCTTTTACTATTTCAGCAATACTAGGGATAGATAAGAAATGATTCTTACTTATATTATTATCTAATATCGTATCAATATATTCAAATTTATGTTTAAAGAATTGCTTTTTATAGTCCTTTTGGTCGTCTTTATTTAACTTATTAATGATGAAATTATAATCCTCTGTGTCTTTTTTTAGTTTGTTTAAAACTAAATCCGGTAATTGAAATGCTAATCTAAATGTAATAAAATAAAACATATCATCTATTTGATAATGAGGTAATAACCTCTTGTAGTATATTTTTTTAGTAAGTTTGTTCATGGATTAACCTTTTTCTTTTGTTGTACAAGCACCCTTGAGTTGTTGTACAAGCACCCTTGCTTGTACCTTTTGCAGCAAGCAGGGGTGCTTGTTGAACATTTGTTTGCACTTTCTCTGCAACAAGCAAGGGTGCATGTTGAACATCTGTTTGCACTTTCTGCAACAAGCAAGGGTGCATGTTGAACATTTGCTTGCACTTTCTCTGCAACAAGCAGGGGTGCTTGTTGAACATTTGTTTGCACTTTCTGCAACAAGCAGGGGTGCTTGTTGAACATCTGTTTGCACTTTCTGCAACAAACAAGGGTGCTTGTTGAACAATCCGTGTTTGCATCAAAACATTCTTTATTTATTATCATATCTACTCAAATTCTTCCGAAAGAATTAAAAGTTCTTTTCCTTCATTCACTGCATTTGCGGTTTGAATAATTTTAATTAAATAATTATGAGGAATTTGATTTTTTAAATTTTCATAATCATTTTCTAAAGTATGTTCATCAATATCTCTGATAAGTTTGTTAAAACAATCGGGCAAAGCATCATAACCTTTAACTGCACTAATCAAGTCTTCAAGATAATCTTGATCTTTTTTAAATATTTTTTTAAGTACATTCAACTTTGATATAGTAAGTCTTCTCCCTTTATCGTTAGGTACTTCAGTTTTTTTAATAAATAAATTATTTCTTATTATTTGATAAATCCTATCAAAATTTTCTGAAACATTAAACGCATCTTCTGTAATAGTAGCTTCAAAAGCTGAAATGGCATCTTGAATACTCATATTGATTACATTTTCACCATCTTGACTCATTTTAAAAGTAAAATCTTTTCCTTTTTTACCAAAAACAATAAGTTGATTTGTCTTTTTATTTTTTCTTTTAATACGAGTTCTGTAAGGCAAGTTAATAGCTGATTGTAATAACTCAGGATTATTTTTTTTAATTTTATTATAAAAATCAAGATAGTAAGCATCCCATGATATTTGTTCGTTTTTATTGTTTTCTTTATTATATTGTTCTGTGTAAAATGCTTTAAGCTCTTCATCAGAACTCAATATTTTAGTATCTTCACCTAAAATTGCTTGGATTACAGCAAGTTTTAAAGATGAAATTTGTTTGGTTCTTGTTTCTTCTTCACCAATACTTGTTGGGAAATAATTAAAGATATATAGTTCGTCAAAAACTTTTTTATCTATACGATTAATACGACCGACTCTTTGAATAACTCTTGTAGGATTGTAAGGTATGTCATAATTGAATATCGTGCCTGCTCGATGAAGATTATATCCTTCAGAAATAGCATCTGTGGCAATTAATATATCATAATCGTTTTTTTGCTTATATTTATAGGAAGCATCAAAGTTTTCTTTGATTATTTGCTTGTTAGTTGCGTTTGCATCTTTAGAACCGTATTTGAAAACCCTAAAATCATTTTTTAAACATTCATAAAGATAATTTGCCGTATCCATAAACTCAGTAAAAATAACAATCTTTCTTGTTGTGCAAGCACCCTTGCTTGCACTATTACTACAAGCAGGGGTGCTTGTTGAACAATCTTTGCTTGCATTTTGATTTGTTGTGCAAGCACCCTTGCTTGCACCATTACTACAAGCAGGGATGCTTGTAGAACAATCTTTGCTTGCATTTTTTGCAACAAGCAGGGATGCTTGTTGAACATCTGTTGTGCAAGCACCCTTGCTTGCACTATAGCTACAAGCAGGGATGCTTGTAGAACAATCTTTGCTTGCATTTTTTGCAACAAGCA
>CAZJNG010000074.1:3090-8913 GCA_964547265.1 uncultured Candidatus Cloacimonadota bacterium
CTACAAGCAGGGATGCTTGTAGAACAATCTTTGCTTGCATTTTTTGCAACAAGCAGGGTTGCTTGTTGAACATTTTTTGAAGAACAATCAAGCATATCCTTTAAAATATCCTTAAAGTGTTCTATTTTGGGGTCAATCTTTATATCTGACCAATCGTGTTTGATGCTTTTTAAAAGATCAATATCTTCATTTAAATCGTCAATAAATTCTTCTTTAAGGTAGTTATTATCTATTAAGATAAGACCTTTTTCAATAAATCCTTTTAGGTTCTTTTCAAAAAATAAATCGTTTAATTCAATCTCTACATCATTATTAACCTCGTTTAAGAGGCTTTCAATGTCGGGGAGTTTACCTTTTTTATAAATAGGAACTTTACCTAATTTTTCATACCATTGTTTAATATTTTCAAATGAGAATATCATATTATCTAAACTATTTCTAAAGGCATAAATTGAGCTTTCAAATCTTCTAACAAGAAGTTTTTTCATAAAATCGGCAAGGTTTCTTTGCGACAATATTAAGAAATCACCTTCTCCAAAATCTTTTCCAATAGTTTTTTTAAATTCATTAAGGTTATTTATGTAGTTTGCAGGTTTGTATCTGGTACACCTGAGACCATTTTCTTTGTTTTGAATTTTTTCTAAGGTATTCAGGTATAGATTGCTAATTTTTCCAAGATTATATTCTAATATTTCAGGGTCATTAACCTTTGAGAAACTAATATTTTGTTTTTTTAAGTCGTTTTTATAATCTTCAATCTTCATTAAATCAAGTCTGCTCCTTCTAATTATAACAGGATTTAGAATATTTCTGATCTGCTCAGACAGTTTATTTATTTTATTAGATAATGCTTTATCTGATAACTTTTGTTCTTTCTGTTGCTTTTGAATTTTCTTGTATTCGTTGATTAAATTAACGAATTGTAAGGCAAGATTATCAACAGACTGTATTGTTGATTTAGTTGGAATTTGAAAGAATTTTATCATAGAAAAAATATCCTGAGGCTTGTTATTGAATGGAGTTGCTGATAATAATGCGACCTTGTTTCCTTGACATAATTGATGAAGTAATCCATAATCTGTAGTATATTCATTTCTATATTTATGAGCTTCGTCAATAATTATTAATTTTTCTTCGTTATTATTGTTTTCTGACAATGCCTTATCAATCTTACCATTACTATAAACTTTAGCGTTAAAATTAAATATAAATCTATAATCATTCCATTGTTCAACAAGATGAGGAGGTGCTATAATTATAGTTTTTTTTCTCAAATTATATGCAATAGCCGAAGCAATTATACTTTTACCTAACCCAACAACATCAGCAATAATGACACCATTATGAATATCAATTATTTCTAAAGCTTTTTTTAATGCATCTACTTGATATTTTAAATTAAAATATTGATTTTCTGTTATATCAGCCGGTAAAGCAATTTCATCTTTAATATTTATTGAGAAATATTCATGAAGAACTCTTAGATATAGTAAAAATGGTTTAGGTAATTTATCTATCCATATTTTTTCAATAACATTACTTAAAAATTCATCAATATTGTTTTTATTAACAATATCGACAGCATTTTTCCATAACTCGTCAAAAAGTTCTTTCCCTTGATTGTAGGTTTCATCTCGCAAAACAACATTTATTTCGTGTTGCCCCTGTAAGCCTGACCGACTTAAATTGCTAGATCCTGTTATTAATGTTCCCGGAAAATGTCCATTTTGATTATGAGTAGATTTGTTTTCAAATAAATATAATTTTGAATGATTAGGTTGTAATGTTTTTTTAATTTCTAATGAACCCGCTTTTATCATGTTTACAAAAAGTTTAAAAGCCTTTTGCTTTTCATTGCTATCAAAGAAATCTGTTTCATTAAAAAAAGATACAAAAGAATCAAAATAATCTCTTTTGACCTCTCCTCTTGAATGATTTAATTCTTCTATCAGACAAAATTCACGGTATTTATTTAATAGATTTTTTTCGATATCTAAACCAATTAGGATTCTAATCTCCTTGTCCATTAACTCGTCATACATCTCATTAAATCCTGAAAAATAAAAATACCCAACTAAGATAAAAAGTTTATCTGTTGAAGGCAAAATATCCTTAATTACTTCGGATAAAAATGTTTTAGTGTTGGTTATGAATTGTGCCATATTTCCTACTTTAAGTTTGTTTATTTACTATATTAAAATTTGATAAACTAAAAGTCAAGTTTTTTTTGTTTATCCTTGTTTGCTCTTTGATTTGTTGTGCAAACACCCCTGTTTGCACTTTCTTGCAACAAGCAGGGGTGCTTGTTGAACATTTTCTTGTTGTGCAAACACCCTTGTTTGCACTTTTCTTGCAACAAGCAAGGGTGCTTGTTGAACATTTCCTTGTTGTGCAAACACCCTTGTTTGCAGTTTCTTGCAACAAGCAGGGATGCTTGTTGAACATTTCCTTGTTGTGCAAACACCCTTGTTTGCACTTTTCTTGCAACAAGCAAGGGTGCTTGTTGAACATTTGTTGCTTGCACTCTCTACAACAAGCAAGGGTGCTTGTTGAACATCTCCTTGTTGTGCAAGCACCCTTGCTTGCACCATTACTACAAGCAGGGATGCTTGTTGAACAATCGGTGCTTGTACAGAAAAATATTTAGATAATAACACTTATATCAGTTCCTTTATCAACCTGAGATGAAATTTTAATATCTGCTTTAAGTTTGAGAAGAATTTGCTTTACAAGGCTGAGACCTATACCATTGCCTGATGTTTTTGTTGTGAAGAATGGGATAAAAATTTTATCAAGATTGTCTTGGCTTATACCCGTTCCTGTATCAGAGACAGTAATAAAAGTAGAACTATCTTTAAGTATAGCAGTAATATTTACCTCTTTGTTTGGTGTGACTTTAACAGCATCAAAGGCGTTGTTTATAAGATTTATAATGCATTGTTCTAATAAATCTTCATCAGTATAAATGATAATATTATTGTTTTGACATTTAAAACTCAAGTATATGTCAGTGTCTTTTATTTTTTCAGTATAGAGTTTTTTTAATCTGGCAAATAAATTACATAAGTTTATCTCTGTTACTACAGGTTCAGGAATCTTTATTAGGTTTCTGAAAGAATTAACAAAATTCAATAGTCCTGCACTTCTTTTAGAGATTGTTTGAGAAGCAAGCTTTAAATTGTTAATGGTATCTCTTGATAGTTCATATTCATCAGAGACAAGAGCATAGATAGTTGAACTTAGTGAAGTTATCGGTGATAAGGAATTCATTATTTCATGAGTAAGGATGCGAATGAGTTTAGTCCATGATTCAACTTCTTGTTCTTCCATTTCTGACTTAATGTCGTGAATAATAATAAAATTAAGACTTTTATTTTTAAAGATTAATTTTGATAACTGCACTGAGTAATGTTTTCTTGTGTCATCAGTTTTATAATACTCTTTCTTATCTACTTTTAGATTTTGGATAAATTGATAAAAGGAATAGTTTTTTAGTTGTAAATCAGAGATATATGATATAGGATTAATCTGTAAAATCTGACAAGTGTATTCATTAATGTATTCAATCCTGCCGTTATCTTGATTTTCAAAGATAAGTATTCCAACTTTAATTTGCTGAATAATTTGTTCTAAGTAATAATTCTGCTTTTCTTTTTCTAATTTAAGGGTTTGAATTGTAATTTTTAGTTTTTCTAAAGCTTCATTTAAATCCAAGATACTTTTAATTGTATCATCAGGTTCAAAGTTTTGTTTAGCATCTTTGTAATGAACTGAATTTATCAGAGAAGCAATCTTATGATTAGTTGAATCAATAAAAACAAATAATCTATATATCGAAAATAACAAACCGAGAATCATAAAAATACTCAAAAAAACATAATCATTAAAATAAGCTAATAATAGAAATAACTGACACAGAAAGATTGCTAAAATATATAAAATTAATCTAAATCTATAATTAATAAATATCATATTTTTTAATTCTTCTATATAATGCAGGTCGGGTTAGTCCGAGTTCTTTTGCTGTGGCAGAAATGTTGCCCTGATTCTTTTTGAGAGTATTGATGATTAAGTCTTTTTCTATTATATCCAGAGAATTAACATCTTTAATCTCTTGATTAAAATTGTTTATTTTAGATGAGTTTGTTAAAAAGGAAAAATCATTGTTAGTCAGGATATTGTCTTTAGCCAAGATTACTGCTCTTTCTATTGCATGTCGAAGCTCTCTGACATTGCCAAGCCATTGATAGGATTGTAGAAATTTAACTGCTGTTTCAGTAAGAGACAAATAGTCTTTCTTATATTTCTTCTTAAATATTTTCAGATAATGTTCTGCAATTAAAGGTATGTCATCAAATCGTTCTCTGAGTGGAGGTAATTTTATCTCTACAGTGTTTATTCTGTAAAGTAAATCTTGCCTGAACCGGTTGTTTTGAATCAACTCTTGAAGATCTGAATTAGTGGCACAAATAAGTCTAACTTCGATTGGGATGTTTTTGTTTGAGCCTATAGGAGTAATTTGTCTTTTTTCAATAGCTGTTAGAAGTTTTGATTGTTGAGTTAAGCTTAGATTTCCTATTTCATCCAAAAAGAGAGTTCCGTTTTTTGCTGCTTCAAATTTACCGATTCTACTTGTTTTGGCATCAGTAAAAGCACCTTTTGTATGACCGAAAAGTTCAGCTTCAAAGAGAGATTCGGGGATAGAGCCTAAGTCCACAGTCAAAAAAAGCTCGTCACAATACTTAGATTTTTGATGAATTGCTTTGGCTATAAGTTCTTTACCTGTTCCGTTATCTCCGGTTATCAGTATATTTGCATCTGTAGGAGCTACACATTCAATGATAGAAAAAATTTCTTGCATATTCTCAGAAACACCGATAATCTCTTGATAGGAATGCTTTGATGTTGCCATGATTGAATGTTGTTTATCTCTAAGTATTTTATTTTCAAGCTTTGACTGAGATATTTCTGTTGCAGAATGTATAGTTGCCAGTAATTTCTCATTTTGCCAAGGCTTGAGAATGAAATCGGAAGCACCCTCCTTTAAGGCTGTAACTGCTTTTTCAATATCTCCATAAGCTGTTAAAAAAATAACGACAATATCAGGAAAATGACTTTTTATTTTCCTTAAATATATAAAACCTTCTGTTCCGCTGATTGTATCTTTGGTAAAATTCATGTCTAAAAGGATTAAGTCAAATCGTTTTTTGTTAAGCTCGTTTATGATATTTTCGGGGTTTGTTTCTGTTTGAATTTCTCTGACTTTACCGGATAAAAACAATTTCAATGCTACAAGTACATCCTCATCATCATCAACAGCTAAAATAGATATATCTAATTTCATCTAGCCTCCTTTAGTCAATTTTGCTTATGTAATTAATTATGTCAAGAAAATGTTCGTTATCGTACAAAAATATCTATGTTCAGACATCATAATGACAAAATTAATCAAACTTAAGAGACAAAATTTTATTTTCAGTAAGTATGCTCAAAGCTACCATCCTCAACGACAAACAAATAAAACTAGAATCAATTGTTCAATTAAGGGTTATCTTACTTGTAAGATTTGGGTGACCTCCAAGAGGGAAAAAGCATCTTGGATGTCCCTTGATTAAAGACTGTTCGTAAATATTAAATTCTTTAACTGACGACTCTTCATGACTTCCAACTACCAATAAACTTTAAAAGCTTTTAAATTGTCATAAATCATGCAATTAAGATTACTGAGTTATGTTCAAAACAACTGCCTAGACGAGCCGTCTAGGATCCAAAACAACTGCCTAGACGAGCCGTCTAGGATCCAATACAGTTAGACGAGCCGTC
>CAZJNG010000075.1:0-8882 GCA_964547265.1 uncultured Candidatus Cloacimonadota bacterium
CATTAAGGTAATGTTTTGTGTCATCAATTGCTTTTTTAGCGGCAAGTTCAGCCTCTTTGATTATATTTTCAGCTTCTTTTTGAGCATTTTTTATAATATCATTACGAGTATTTTCAGCTTGAAGCAGTGTTTTGGAAATAAGCTCTTCTCTTTTTTGGATTTGTTCCAGTGCCAATTGGGTTTGTGCTCTATCTTCATAAACATTAAGTTGATTATTATCACCGGCATTTATTCTTTGAGCATATAAGTCTTCAAACTGAATAGACAGCATTTCTAAATATTCTTTAACTTCTGCTTTTTTATAACCAAACATACTTGAAGAAAATTCTTTGTGTCTAATATCTGCAGAAGATATTTCAATTTTGTCACTCATATTGCCTCCTAATAAAATTTTATTGAACTGAATAATAGTGGTAGTACGACTGATCTTATGATATGAATGATAAAGATTATTATGATTGGTGATAAGTCAATACCGCCTAGATTAGGCATAATTCTTCTTACAGGCTCAATTATTGGTTCAGTAATTTGAATTAATAATCTGTATAAGGGATTATAAGGACTGGGAGAAAACCAAGAGATAACAGCTCTAATTACAATTATGACAGTATAAATTTCTAATAAATTGTCTAGAATGTTGTACAACATTAATCCACCTTTATACCTTTTTACTTACTTTATAACATTTTGGACATTTTCTAAAAATCAAGATATATGTCAATTACTTTTATCTGAATTTTTAAATTTTAGACTAAAGACATTTAAACTCATCTTAGATGCTTGTAAAAATTCTTATGCATTATACAATAGTATTGATTAACCTTAAGCCGACCTCCAGGTTGGTTTTCCATCTTGGAGGTCCCTTGAATATTCCCAAAAAATAATCAAAAATAATAATCAAAGACTCTGAGAGTTCCTTATTTTAGTAATGACTATCTGATGCTTAAGTTTGATACTATGATATAGACTGTTGAATAATATATTTGTGTGAGTCTTCCGGCTTGCAATCTGTTTTATCATTTCGATGTATGTTAAGAGCTTAACATCTTACAAACAGGATACTTCTAATACTTCTTATACATTATTCAGCAGTCTGATTCAAATGTCATGAATGCGGTTATAATGCTAAATTTTGAGTAATTTTTAAATGCAAAATTAAAATTTTTAAATATCTTGTAATAAATTATTGCTTTTATTGTTTAAAAAGTATAAACAAAGCTTAAAGGAGAGTATTAATGATTGAACTTCAAAATCTTGTTAAAGATTATGGGAGTTTAAGAGCGGTTGACAATATTAATTTTAAAATTAATGAAGGGGAGATCTTAGGTTTTTTAGGACCAAATGGTGCCGGAAAATCTACTACCCTAAAAATGATTACCTGCTACTTAACTCCTACTGACGGCAATATTCAAATTGACAATTTCAATGTTTATGAGCATTCTAAAGAGATTCGTAATATGATTGGATATTTGCCTGAACATAACCCATTATACCTTGAAATGACAGTATTTGACTATCTTAAATTTGTAGCTGAAGTAAGGCAAATAAGCGAATCAAATTTTAAAACCGTATTAAAAAATACAATTAAAAAATGCGGACTTTCTGAGGTTATTTCCAGACCGATTAAGACTCTTTCAAAAGGTTACAGGCAAAGAGTAGGTATTGCCCAAGCAATTATTCATAATCCGAAAATCCTAATTCTTGATGAACCGACAACAGGGCTTGACCCAAACCAAATAGCTGAAATCAGAGAATTAATCAAAGAACTTGGCAAAGAAAAAACTCTTATCATCTCCAGCCATATTTTGCAAGAAGTTCAAGCCGTTTGTGACAGGATTGTAATAATCAACAACGGCAAAATCGTCGGACAAGGAACAACTGAAGAACTTAGAATGTCACATCAAAGAATAGCAAAACTAAACATGGAACTGATAGCTCCTGAATCTGAAATTAACCTGATAAAAGAACATATACAAGAAATTGAAATAAAAGAAATTAAGACTTATCAAGATAAAGTGAAAATTGAGATTAATTATCCTCAGGATAAAGATTATCGTAAAGATATTTACAATTTTATCAAACAAAAAGACTGGGTTATCCTTGAAATGCAATTACATATCAGCACTTTAGAAGATATTTTCAGAAATTTAACCGCAGGGGGTAATAATGAATAATACTTTGATTATCATGCGTAAAGAATTACGCTCTTATCTTAATTCTCCGGCATCCTATGTAGTCCTTTTTGTTTTTCTGATTATCTCCGGTTGGTTTTTTTCCAGTCCCTTATTTTTGATTAATCAGGCAAGTTTAGATACGCTCTTTAATATTATACCTATTGTTTTTGTCTTTTTCATACCTGCTATCACGATGAACTTAATCTCTAGAGAAAAAGACAATGGAACAATAGAAAGTTTGACAACCTTTCCTTTATCCGACATTGAAATCATCGCCGGTAAATTTTTAGCATCAGTTGCCTTAATCTTAATTGGTCTTACCTTTACTTTAGTTCATTTTTTGACAATTTCACTTCTAGGTCAAAATGTAGATTATGGTGCAATCTTCTGTGGGTACTTAGGCATACTTTTAATGGGTGCTGCTTATAGTGCTGTCGGAATATTTTCATCGACTTTATCAAATAATCAAATAATTGCTTTTATCATTGCTTTGCTTATCATCTTCTTTTTGTTTATTATTCAGTTTATCTTGTTTTTTTTACCAAGTTCTATGGCTGAATTTTTCCAATTTATTAGCACTGATTACCATTTTTCTAATCTTGCTCGCGGGATTATTGATTCAAGAGACATTATCTATTTTGGTAGCCTGATAGCTGTATTCCTGAAACTGGCAACTGTAATCATGGAAACAAGAAAATGGAAATAGGAGTGATAAGTATATGAAAAAAACAGATAAAAAATCAACATTAACTAACCTCGCTATCTTTTTAATGGTAGTCATAGTTATTAACCTTATTTCTTTAAATCTATTCTTCAGATTAGATTTTTCAAAAGGAAAAGTGTATTCTTTATCATCTTCAAGTAAAGAAGCAGTAAAACAATTCGAAGACAGAATGCTTGTTAAAGCTTATTTTACTCAGGACTTACCACCTCAATTTGCCAACATCAGAAGATATACTAAAGACCTATTAGAAGAATATAAAAATGCTTCAAACGGCAGATTCCGCTTTGAATTCATTAATCCAACCGATGAGAACAAACTCAAAGAAGAAGCTCAAAAAAGTGGCATACCTCCTGTTAATGTTCAAGTCAGAGAACAAGACAGACTAGAGGTTCGTGAAGCCTTTTTAGGACTGGTCTTCCATTATAATGATAAGACTGAAACCATCCCCTTAGTTCAGGAAACCAGAGGTTTGGAATACGAAATCACCAGGACAATTAATAAAATTTCTGCCTTTAATATACCTCGTGTGGCTTTCTTTGGACTAACTCCTGATCTGCCTGATGACCCAAGGCTCAGAATGTTTATGCAACAGCAAGACAAATTTAGTTCTGCAAAAGACAGAATCAGACAAAACTATGAACTTGTAGCAACCACTCTCGATGAACCAATTGAAACCAATATAACTAGTCTTGTTTTTTCCGGGACAGTTGATTCTTTAACCTTAAATCAGTTATTTAACCTAGACCAGTTTCTCATGAGAGGTAATAATTTGATTATCTTTCAAGATAAAGTATTTACAAATTTGCAATACCAAATGGCAGAACCAATTCAATCTAACATTTTTGAATTGCTGGAACACTATGGCATCAAGATTAAAGATAATCTTGTCTTGGATGCGGAATCAGGGCAGGTAAACATTCAGGAGCAAAGAGGTATCTTCTCTGTTAGTACACCTGTGCAGTATCCTTTTATCCTTGTTGCAAATAACTATAATAAAAAACATCCCATCGTTTCTCAGCTCAATAATTTGCAATTTGTTTTTGTTTCTGAAATTGACACAACATTTGTAAAACCCGGAGTAAATTTTACTCCATTAGTATTTTCTTCTGATAAATCTTCAGTGATACAGGGACCACATTATGATATTTCAGTTCAAAGATATATTGACAGAGGATACCTTGCTCGTTTTACTCAAAAAGCAAAGCCTATTGCAGGTCTTTTCGAAGGAAGTTTTGAAAGCTATTTTAAAGATAAAACAAATGTCTCTCACGAAGGATATCTTGAATCAACAAATTATGCCAGAATCATTTTGATCCCGGATATGGAATTCATTAATAATGACGGTGCAGGCAGAACACAAGGGAATATGAACTTCCTGATGAACTCAGTAGATTACATGTCTAATAATCAAAACCTGATTACTCTTAGGTCTAGAGAAGTAGTCAATAAACCTTTACTTGTCGAAAGAATAGTTAATGTCAAAGATTTAACACCTGATGTTGCTGAAAAGAAAATTGGTAATGTTAGAAACTTTATAAAAATACTTAATATTGTTCTACCTTCAATATTGTTAATTCTCTATGGGCTAATTAGATATAGAAAAGAAATGCTAAGAAGAAAAAGGATTAAAGAGATTTATGAATAAGAAAAATATAAGCTTACTCCTCTTCTTACTGATTCTAATTGTAATATTTATGTTTTCAAGAAAAAAAGAAAGTGTGGAGCAAAGAATTAATTTCTTTAAAATCAATTCTGAAAATATACATGCTCTTAAGATATTTAATCAACAAGACACAGTAAGAATAGAAATTAATAATGATAAATGGAATCTTACCTATCCACTTATGGCACCTATAAAAGAACAACAAATTAATCGCTTCTTCAATGACTTTATCAAAGTTGAAACATCAAGTATTCCTATCTCAGAATCTGTTGACAGACAAACTTTTTACAATGTTACTGACTCAACTGCAACTGTGGTAGAAATGTATGGAAGAAATAATAATCTACTTCAAAAAGTTTTTTGTGGAAGAAGCCAAAACTTTAACTACTCCTACTTAAGAGCTGATGGTTCAAGAAAGATATATCAAACTGTTAATCTATTGCAAGCAATTAACCCGGCTATCAACACTTGGAGAGAAGATAAAATCTTAAATATTGTTGAGAACGATATTTTGACAATATCTGTTTTAAATAATAAAGATTCTTTTGAACTCTCTCAATCAGAACTTTTCTGGAATATTACTTATGCTGATTCAAGTAAAACTTTAGAGCTTTCAAATCGAGAGCTAAACACCTTTAAAAATGCTTTAGTCAATCTTCGTACCAATAACTTCATTGATAATGATTATGATACTTACAAGGATAATTTTGCTAAATCAGATAAAGAAATAATTATAAACCTCAGTGTTGGTCAAACAGTTCAATTAAAATTTATTGAATTAAATGAAAATGAGTATTTGCTTATGAGAAACAATGAACAAAATACACTGTATAAACTCACTAAACATCAATATAATCAGCTCTTTATCAGCCCGATAAAATTACTCAACTAGTTTCAAAGTCTTGTAAAGAACTGTGGTTTGACTATTTTAGTTGACCACAGTTTTTTTATTATAAAACCTATTTTAATCTTTTTTAAAAAAAAAGTTGTCAAATATTTGGAATTATAATAAATTGAATCATTATACAAGTACAAGGAGTTAAGATGAAAAAATATCACATTATTTTAATGTTTCTTTTTCTTTTGCTTGCAGGTGTTTTATCTGCACAGACAATAGTTAAGATTGAAAAAACTGATTCTACTACAATGAATTTACTGGAAAGTATGAAATTAAATCTATGTTTTGAAATGAATGATTATATTGTTGTATCACCCACAAAAATTGAGGATTTGAATAAAAATAATATTAATTATACAATCTTAACTACCGACAACATTTCATCTCCATTATATATAGTTTCTGTTGATAAAAGACAAACACTTAAAAAGACAAACTATATTGGTGAAATCGTTCTTGATGAAGATATCAGAATTGAAAGATTACATTACATAGACAATGATCTGAGTCCTTCACAAGGAGTAAAATACATTCCTGTAACGATTAGTCAAAATTTTTATAAAAATATATCATCAGAATATATCATGACATCAATACCTGAAAGAAATGACTCAATCAATGAGATAATTCAATCAGTAAATGCTGACTCTATTCATTGGTTTATTCAAAATCTTGAAGATTTTGGTACTCGTTATGCAATTCACCCAAACAGAAAAACTGTCGCTCAGTGGATAGCTGATCAGTTTATCAGATTTGGTTATACTGATGTTTATCTTGATTCATTTTTTGTTGGAAGTTATTATCAAACATGGCAGTATAATGTGATTTGTGAGTTCCCCGGTACAAATTATGCCGATAATTTTGTGATTGTCGGAGGACATCATGATTCTATAAATCAATTAGGGTTTGATGCTTCGTTAATCTCTGCACCGGGAGCTGATGATAATGCCAGTGGAGTAGCTGTTGTGCTTGAAACAGCAAGAATAATGAAACAACATAATTATCAACCAAAATCAAGCATAAGATTTATTACTTTTGCAATGGAAGAATTTGGCTTATACGGAGCATATCATGATGCACAATCAGTTGTAAGCCAAGGATTAAATGTTACTGCCATGATTAATAGTGATATGATAGCCAATCAACCTGGCACCAATTGGACATACTCAATAAGAAATTATCCCGGTGCTGACTTTTTAACAAACCTTGCTTTAGATTATGGACAAGAATATGATATGAATTTTGTCACAAGCTCTCAATATATTGCTAATTCCGATAGCTGGGCATATCATAACCAGGGTATTCCTGCAATATTCTTCTCAGAATATGAGTTTAGCCCTTATTATCATTCAGATAATGACTTATTGATTAATTTAAATATGCCTTATGCAGAACAGTTTATAAAATTAATAGCCAGTGTTGTCATTAGTGTTTCTGATATGCCGGGCAAACCAAGCAATTATACTCTTTCTGATACCGGTACAGGTACTTCATTATTTGCTCAATGGGATGAGATTAGTCTCGAAGGTGTAGATTATAAATTAACCGTTATAGATTTAACTGATAATTCACAACAAGAATACTTCACTAATCAAACAAGTTTTGAGATACCCGGATTAACAACAGGAAATAACTATAGCGTGATCTTATATTCACACTTTGAAGGTATGTTTAGTGCAGGTCAATCTAGAGTTATGTCTCCATTAGTAATTCCTAGAAAAGTTTCAAACATTAATTTTGAACCAGAATACTTACAAATTTCTTTCAATTGGGAACCAAATATAGAAATGGATATTGCAGGCTATAAAATTTACAGAAAGATTACAAATCATGAAGATTTTCAATTACTTGATACCGTAACACAATCAAGTACAAACTTTATTGATGCAACTACCGAAAATACAATCTGGTATGATTATGCAATTTCTGCTTTTGATCTTGATGGTCATGAAAGTGATTTAAGTGAAGTAATTACAACCAGACATATTTCATTAAACTCAGGAATCTTAGTTTTAGATTTAACCTATAATGCAGATTCAAGTGTTCTTTATCCTCCTAAAGAATTAGTAGACCAATTCTATAGAAACATTACAGCCGGTTATGATATCGACGAAATAGAAATATCCCCACAGGCAGAGTTAAGAATTGAAGATTTCGGTATATACTCCACAATAATTATTCACAAAAACTCTTTTAACACTGTAGCTAATTCAAGCTTAGAAAACATAATCAGAACATATTTAAATCATGGTGGAAACCTAATCTATACAGCTAATGATCCTATGTTTTTTATGCAACTCGTTACCAATAGTTACCCTCAATCCTTTACTGCAGGTAGTTTAGTGTTTGATTATTTTAATATAAGTTCTGTGAATAACAATAACACAGCCCGCTTTTATCAAGGCATTTCAAGCGAATGGAACAATATCCCTAGTCTTACTGTTGACCCGGAAAAAACACTTGCAAGTATGGATAATAAACTCTTTAAAATTGAGGCTTTTACAGTTAATCTAAATAATATTCCTCCAAACTTTGAAGTTTTATATTTGTATGATTCAGGTTCTGATAATCCTAATCAAGCTATCTTTGATTCATACCCGGTTGCAATTTATAATCAAGTAAATAATTCACAAGTAGTTTTAACCAGTATTCCTCTATATTTTATTATGGAAAATCAAGCATATAGTTTTATGCAAGCTGTACTTGATGTTTTTAATGAAGAAACTTCAGTTAATGATATAAATCAAGGTATTAAACCTCTTTCTCTTAATCTGCGAAATTATCCCAATCCTTTTAATCCAACAACAACAATACAATTCAATATGCCTAAAGAGGGCTATGCTCAAGTAAAAATCTATAACATTAAAGGTCAGATAGCAAAAGACTTTGGCTTACAAAACTATCTTCAAGGTGAACATAAAATTGTCTGGAATGGTCTGAATGATAAAGGAAATCAGTTAAGTTCAGGTATTTATTTCTATAAAATTAACACAGATTCAGGTTTACAACAGATTAATAAGATGATTTTACTCAAATAGATTAGTAATAATCTTAGCTAACACTATACTTGACTTGCAAGGAAGCGAGTGTAAGTCAAGTATGGTTGAGCTAGAAGCACCGGAACGGATTATCCTGAATCCGACTTAATCTTCTTCCTCACAATATGCCAACTCCCAGCCATGAAAGACAATAATTATTTTTTTGAGTGTGACAACTGCATACGGTGGCAAACCAAGCATTTTTCGGGCAAAATCATCCTCTGAGTATTTAGCGAGTTGCTCTTTAGCCTCTTGTATTTTTTGTTGTTTTACAGTTTCAAGTTCGTTGTCTTCTACGCTTCGTTTAATATATTTTAGCTCAATTAAATAGGCATATTTTATATCTTTATATTTGATATAGAAAGGTTTCATGATGAGATCGGCA
>CAZJNG010000076.1:0-7319 GCA_964547265.1 uncultured Candidatus Cloacimonadota bacterium
AAACCGGCAAAAGAATATCTCATTAATAATTTGGTATCTGTTTCTAAACCTGCTAAAAATAATAAAACAACTAACCCAAAGGTAGAAAATCCATATAATTCAGGAGAAATTGGTAAATTAGAGCCGATATATTCAGGAAAAATTCCATCCGGAAAACCTAACAATGGTATGGAACCCAATAAATAAGGTCCTATAATTATACCTGATAAAAATTCACCTAAAACAGAAGGAAGACCAAATTTTTCAAAAATCTGACCAAAAATCCTGGCTAAAGTAATAATTATTGCCAATTGAATGAGAAGATTAGTCATCAAGTGATACATATCTAAACTCTGTTCATCAGAAACTAACTGAACAGCAAACATATTTAATGTTATCAATAAAATTATTGATATACTTAATATTTTTTTCATAATAACCTTAAAAAAAATTAGGTTCAAGATATACTTGAACCTTAAAGATTTATGATGTTGTACTAAAAATCATCATCGTCATCATCATCCCAGTCATCGTCATCATCATCTTCGACCCAGTCAGGACAAAATGAAATATCTTCTTCATAATCCCAACCATCAACATTGTTTAAACCAAATCTTTCTAATAAATCATCTTCCCATAGAGAATATTTTACTTTTTTAGCCTCGTCGATACAATAAACAAGTACAGGTTTAGAATATTTTCTTAAATCATATTTATCATTTTCTACAAGATCTAAAAATTCTCTGATTCTCTTTCTTTCTTTTTCAACTTTCATCATAAAGACTAACTCCTTTCAATTAAACAAATCAAAATTCCATTCAATAGATGTACTGATTTGAAATTTTTCATATTCTTTGGATTTGATTACTGTTTCATAATCGGAGTTTACATTACGAAAGGTGTATTTTAAGTCAAGATTAAAATTTAAATTTTTTACAAACCATAAATCAGAGCCTATGTTAATCGTTGAAATTATGTCATTTCTGCTTACATGAAATGGATCAATAATTAAAGGAAAATCTGCTTTAAAATATCTATCTTCCAATTTATAACTCATATAAAGTCTATAATCTGTTAAAATTGAGTAAAATCTTTTTGTACGCATCTTAATTTCGTAAATATTAGAGTCATAAGATGCATCTTTTTCATTATCAATTATATACTGAATTTGTTGATGTTTAGACTCTGTATTATAAGTTCTAAAGTAATAAAATAAATCTGTAGTTATGAATGAAGCATTCAACCTCCATCCAATCCCTGTGGTAAGAGCAGGAGCATCATATTCTGTAAAGTATTTATTATGATGATAATATTCATATTTAATATAGAATTGAGGATGAATTAAATCATGAAAACTATAAGACCCTGTAAATCTGTACATCATCTTAAAGTAATCAAATTTTTCATAACTATTTGTACCGTCAGTATCCCTGTATTTTCTTACATAATTATTTGGGTAATATCCATAAGATAAATTAAACCTTAAGTTGTTCCACCTATTATTAGAACCTAGTAAAAGTGACCAAGAATTCTTATCACTATTATTAAGATTAGCAGTAAAACTATTTCTAATAAAGGGAGCAAATCTTATCCCTTTAAATCTATAGACATCAGATACTCCAAGCTGTACGATATTAACTAAATCATCAGAGCTTTCAATATATGAGTAAGCTAATCCATTTTTATATCTATTAATATCATTTTCGGAAAGATTAAATAGATTATTGTCATATTGAAGACTATATTTTACATTTAACTTGGTATTTGCCGGTAATAAAGTTATAAGGAATAACAAAATTAATAAAAAACATATTTTCTTATACATGATAGCCCCTATTTAGGTTGAGTGGTTAAAAACATTCTAACAATAACTTCATGATTTGTTTTAGGTGCAATCGTTAGTGTATCACCTTTTTTAAGATTTTTAATTTCGATTCTTCTACCGATCGTAACTTTATTATTTGCTAATCTATAATCCTTAGATTGTGAATTTGACAAAACAATTGTCTGATTAATCTCATTATTCTTGAAAATATCAATAGTAGCACCTGAAGTATTTGTTACTATTGTTCTGACAAAAAAGTAGATATCGCCATCTTCAAGTATCTCATAAGTTAATAATTTATTGCTACTTGACGAAAAATACTCACTACTACTATCAGGAGATTTTAAAATATACTTATTATTATATGTAAAAGGTTCGATTAAACTTGTTATTGGTTTTAGTATAATATTTTTAACTTCGTAATGCCTGAAATACGCATTTGGATTACGAGTTTTTACATAAATACTATTCACATTTTTAGGTATCTTAATATTAACAGGTTCAATATAGAAAAAATTATTGTCACTATGACTGATATTTTGTGAGTATTTAGTTTCATTGCCATCAATAATTAATGAAAAATCAAGACTTTTAGAATTGCTTGTAAGCATTGCTCTGATTTGAATTACATTAGTATCGGCACAAATCAATTCTAGTGACTCAAATCTGATAGGACGGTAAAAATATCTTTTTCTAGTATGATTGTTATCATCTTCAGTCACAACTCTTTTTGTCCAATATTTGCCGACTTCTAACGGGATATAGGAAGTTCTTGTCTGAGCAAACAGATTGAATGATATAGACAGCATAATGATGCATATCAAAGTTTGAATTTTAAAATTCATGAAAATCTCCTTATAATTCTTCATCAGGATCAATAATATTACTGGTAAAATGTCTGTCATTTCTATCAAAAAGAATAACTGCAATTATGGCAGACATTAAAACTATCCAACAAATTATGGCTATTATAACATTATTGATTTTTGTCGAAAACAATGAACCAGTTCCCGGTTTCGGCATTGGATAAGAATTTTTTGGTAATTTGTAATCTGATACAATTTTATTTATATTATATAAATGAATCACCGGAATATTTTTCTTAGAGAAAAACATCATTGTTCCCGGTTCTTTAAAGTCTTTTTCTCCAAGTCTTTTATGAATTCCTGTAGAAATTATTTTTGCATTTACAAGGCTTCCAACAGATCCTACACCTGCTCCAAGATTGATAAATGCTTTATATCTTTTGCCTTCTGGAAGCAAATTTTCATACACATCAAGTCTTAACTGAACATTATCATCAAGATTAAGTCCATTAATAAGAATACGGTTATTCCTTTCTATCGCTCTTATCAAATTTAATCTGCCTTCAGGAGGAAGCCCTCTGCCGAGATCATTCGATCCACCAATACTTGCATACTCAGAATAGAAGGAAGTTATGGCATTTTCATACAAAGTAGTTTCCATATCTAGCCATGTGAAAAGTTCTCTATTCGCTCCATAAGTAGCAGAACCAACAGATGTAATAATTATGGGTCTTAGTTTAAGTGTTTCCAATGCACAATACAATGCAAGGTTAGCACCGGGATTTGCACCTGTAACACCTACCGCTACATAATCACCTTCATGGAGATCTGCTTTTTTTAGAATATCAACAATTGCTGCTGAGAAGTTGGGATTTAGTGTTACTAATCTTTCGGACAGTGTACCTCTACTTGTTGTAATAGTTGACACACTTGCTCCTACTAAACCGGTTTCACTCGGGTCATTAATCTTATCTATCGAATAACCCCTGTTAATGCTTTCATTTTTTAATAAATTTATTGCCGTGTCCATTTTTTGAGCAGAACTAAGTTTCTCTTCAAACCATGGTGATTGAATTTGTCTGTAACTTGATTGAGCAATGTAAAACAAAACTATACTTAAAATTGTGAGTCCAATAAGTGACCAGTTATTCTTTAATGAGGGTCTAAACATTGAAATTTACCTCTCCTCCTGAAATTATGATTAAAGTAATCCTTACTAAAACTGCAGCAATTAACATTGCTGATATAGTTTTAATAAAACCTTGTCTTTCAAACCAGTTAGCAATCAATCCGGGTATTATATATCCTATAGATTGCATCTGTAAATCAAGTATGGTTGTATTAACATACATTATATTTCTACTTGCCCAACCTAATATAAAACCAATTAAAATTGATAATACCATTCTTCTTTTTCCAAATAGTAAAGTAAATGACCCTATAATCCTAATTATTCCCCATGTAAATAAACTTACCACAAGTGTACCAATTATCTGACTTGGTTGTTGTAAATACATGGCAATATAACCTGGTACTACAATACCTCCGGCTGATGCACCTAATAATTCTGCAAATAATAAACTTAAGATTACACCTAAACCAACTGCAGCTTCAATCACAGTTCCTCCTTAAAAAACAACTATATTTTATTTTCTGATTTTGATTTATAATATTTAACAATTTTAGCTCCATATTTTCTAGCTCCTGCAATATTTCCAATTCCTACAATATGAGCTTCATTTTTTGCTAACTCAAATGATTTCTCATAAACTTTTGAAGGCTCAATTTCACCTAAAAGAATTACTTTTTGTTTAGGTAATCTTTTACTTAATGCGTAACTATATACTTTATCATGGATTTCTCCTGTTAAAAGAATATAATCAACATCAATATTCAGGCATATATCAATCAGCTGTTGAGAACGAAAAAATCGATCAGCTCTAGAGTTTAGCATAATCATTTTTGTGACATTTTTACTTAATCTTGAAGTAACCAAGTTATAAAGAAATTCTGTTGATTCCGGGTCATTAGCTGCAAAAACATTATAAAAGACCAATAATTTATTTCTGTCATTTACCTCATATTTTTTCAAGGCACCCGGGTCAGGTATGGATGTTTGCATACCTCTTAAAGCATCGCTTCTTGAAACTCCGCAATGTTCACATGCAGCTAAAGCTAGTTGAACATTTTCTTTATGCTCTATATATGGAAATTTTAACATTTCTTCATCTGTAACATCATAGGGTCTGATTTTTTTTATATTACAGTTTCTTTGTTCTGCAACACTTTTAAAATAGGGAAACATGGATTCTTCTGCTGTTAAACACATACCGTTTTCAGGTATTGTGTTACTTAAACACATTGCAATACTGGGAACTGTTGCACCCATTAAATCAGTATGATCAAGTCTTGCATTGGTAATAATGCTTAATGTGGACTTAACGAACATTCTTTCAGTAATCCATTGAAATACAGGGTTAACTGCCATACATTCGATTACAATTGCCTGAGGATTTAATGATTGAGCAAATCTGAATATATATTTTTGTTCAATTATATTTGCTCCCATTAATCTTACAATCGCTGATTCTTTACCATCAGGTAAAAGTACTCTTGGCATCGTTCCTGTTGTCTTCCCTACTGTTCTTAAATTTCCTGATCTGAGTCCGGCAGCAATTAGCCTGGTTACGCTTGATTTGCCTCTTGTTCCATTTACATGAATTCGAATTGGAATTGACAAGACATTTTTTCGGTGACGAATATACTCAATTATTAAGTTAATTATTAACAACAGCGTTGCTAAAATTAATATCATCATTTTGAAGCCTCACATATATTTTTTCTTTATTAAAAGCAAAAAACATTCCACTTATAGATAATTTCAACAAGTAAAAATAAAATAGATAGTTTCATAAAAACTTCTATCATTTAGTATCTGTGATTGATAATCACTGTGTTTTGTTTATATGATTATATGACTTTGAATTTTAGAAAACATAAACAAAATACAAAAATTGATTTTGTGATCTATCTGCTTTTTTTTACAACTAAAAATTGGAGAGTTTCATTGTTTTTTGAATGATTTCTAATGTAATTATTAATCTTTATAGCCTAAAACCTTATCAATAATCTAAAAATATCATAAGCACCTGCTTTAAAGACTAAAATTATCTTATGTTTATTCAAATGCTAAACTACACAATCGCAGTAATATAATACTGCTAATCTTTAGGGGACCTCCAAGAAAGAAAAAGCCTCTTGGAGGTCACCGATATCTTAGTTAGTGTGTGCAATTATCTAACATTCACTAAGTAAAAAAATAATTTATAAATTGAAATTACTAATAAGATTTCGTTATTTTTATGAATCCTACAATCAAAACTATTATTGTCAAATTGAATATCCATGATTAATTTATAAAGATAATCTAAAATATTGAAGAAAAAAAAAGGGCTACTTGAGTAGCCCTTTAAGAAGTTTATTTATACAACACCTTGATCGCACATAGCATTTGCAACTTTTACAAAGCCGGCAATATTTGAACCTTTTACATAGTTGATAAAGCCTGTTTCATCTTTACCGTAAGTTACGCATTGTTCGTGGATACTTTTCATAATATTTTGAAGTTTTTCATCAACTTCATCTCTTGTCCAGCTTAAATGCATAGCATTTTGAGTCATTTCAAGACCGGAAGTAGCAACACCACCTGCATTAGAAGCTTTTCCCGGTGCATAAAGAACTTTTGCATTCAAGAATACATGCATAGCCTCAGGAGTACAAGGCATGTTAGCACCTTCAGTTACACACATAACACCATTATCAACAAGAGCTTTTGCATCTGCTTCGTTAAGTTCATTTTGAGTAGCACATGGTAAAGCGATATCAACTTTTTGTTCCCATGGGCGTTTGCCAGGGAAGAAAGGTACATTGTATTTTTTAGCATAGTCTTCAACTCTGTCATTATTTGAAAGACGCATTTCAACCATGTAATCAATTTTTTCTCCGCTGATACCATCATTATCATAGATGTATCCATCAGGACCTGATAAGGTTACAACTTTTGCACCATATTCAGTTGCTTTTTGAGCAGCACCCCATGAAACATTTCCAAATCCTGAAATAGCAACAGTTTTGCCTTCTAATGAATCACCTTTAGTTTTTAACTGTTCTTGGCAGAAATAAACAACACCAAAACCTGTAGCTTCAGGTCTGATTAAGCTGCCACCGAAATTAAGTCCTTTACCTGTGATTACACCTGTAAAGTGGTTAGCAAGTTTTTTGTACATACCGAACATATATCCAACTTCACGAGCACCAACACCGATATCTCCTGCCGGTACATCAGTTTCTGCACCAATATGACGGAATAATTCTTGCATAAATGCTTGAGAAAATCTCATCATTTCGCCTTCTGATTTGCCTTTAGCGTCAAAATCAGAACCACCTTTACCACCACCCATAGGTAATGTTGTTAATGAATTTTTAAAGATTTGTTCAAATCCTAAGAATTTTAAGATTGAAAGATTAACGCTAGGATGGAAACGGATTCCTCCTTTGTAGGGTCCGATAGCGCTATTATATTGAACACGGTATCCACGGTTAACACAAACTTCGCCTTTGTCATTTACCCAAGGAACACGAAACATAATAACTCTTTCGGGTTCAATAATTCTTTCAAGGATATTGTTTTTTACATAACGAGGATTACT
>CAZJNG010000076.1:7329-8676 GCA_964547265.1 uncultured Candidatus Cloacimonadota bacterium
CTTCAACAACTTCTTTTACCGCTTGTAAAAATTCCGGTTGGCCAGGATTTCGAGCCTCTACTTTTTCCATAAATTCATGCATGGTCATAATTGACAACCTCCATAATTTTATATTTATTTGATTCATAAATTATAATTGCTTGTTTTTATGTCAAGCTTTTTAGCAAAAATTTTTGTTTTTTAGTTTATAGCGTTTAATGTTGATATTAATTCACGCTTTGTACTATTCTTGAATTAACTGTATTTACATTCACCATGATGCATGAAATTATAATTTCTTAAAAACACTTGACGATATATCAAAAAAAAATTAAAATGACATAAATAAGTATATTAGGAGTTTTTATGCAAGAAATTAAAGATATTGCTGAAAAAATATTCAATTTAAATAATTCTGTCAAAGCAGAGTGTGACGGAGCCCATGAGTTATGTCTTTTTTGTAATAAATGTATAAAAGAGAAACCAAATCAACTCTTTACAAAACTTGAAGAAATAAATTCAATTATTGACCATACTGCTTTAAAATCATCAACAACGACTTCAGACATTAAAATCCTTTGCGACGAAGCAAACGAATATAATTTTAAAAGTATTTGTTTAAATCCTTGTTTTATAAACTATGCAAAATTTAATATTCAGAATTCATTAATTTGTACAGTTATCGGATTTCCATTAGGTGCAAATGCTTCAGAGATTAAATATTATGAAACCAAAAAAGCAATTGAAGCAGGTGCTCAAGAAATTGATATGGTTATAAACATTGGATTACTAAAAGAAAATTTCCATCAATATATTTATGAAGAGATTACTCATATAGCAAATATTTGTACCAGCAAAAAGGTTGTTTTAAAAGTGATTATTGAAACTTGTTTATTAACTAATGAAGAAATCATTATTGCTTGTTTATTAGCAAAAAAAGCAGGAGCAGATTTTGTAAAAACTTCTACCGGATTTTCTTCAAAAGGTGCAGAGAATGATAAAGTAGAACTTATGAGATCTGTAGTAGGTACTAAAATGGGAGTTAAAGCATCAGGAGGAATTAAAACATTTGAAGATGCTATTAGTATGATTAACTCGGGTGCTAATAGAATAGGTACAAGTAATTCTATTCAAATAGTAACAAAAAAATAAAGGAAATAGTATGAGTTTAGCTGATAATATCTTTATTGATATGTGTAATGAAATTTTACACGAAGGTTATTCATCTGTTGGTCAAGAGATTAGACCAAAATGGGAAGATGGTACACCTGCACATACAATAAAAAAATTTGGTGTGGTAAATACTTATGACCTTCAGCAAGAATTCCCGATCCTAACTTTAAGACCAACAAACTTTAGTGCAGCAAT
>CAZJNG010000077.1:0-8666 GCA_964547265.1 uncultured Candidatus Cloacimonadota bacterium
ATGAGCTAAAGGAGAACAATGTAAACCTATTCTTGAAGTGATTCTAAATTTTTCTTGTAAAATATTATAGATGCTAGTAATTGATTTATTGGGATGGGTTATTGAGACAACTAAGCCTTGTCTGTTTGGATTATTTGAAGCATGAACCTGATAATTGCTATTATACCTTAATTCATCAATAAACTGGACAATATATTGTTTGTTTTCGTATTGTGGAAGATTACTTATGCCGGCATTTAAACCAAATATTCCAACAATATTAGGTGTACCTGCTTCAAATTTATCAGGGCAAAATTGAGGCATATCTAAGGATTCGGAAATACTACCTGTCCCTCCATACATTAATGGTTTTAATTTTTCATGTTCTTTGACATAAAAACCACCTATGCCTGTTGGTCCTAATAGAGCTTTATGACCTGTAAAGACAATGAAATCTGTATCTAATTTTTGATTATCGATTTCAAAATGACCTGCTGATTGGGCAACATCAAGCAATAATGGAATATTACCGATTTGTTGTTTTATAGAGTAAATATCCTGAACAACCCCATTGACATTACTTTCATGATTTATGATAACCAGAGCAGTATTTTGTTTAATATATCCAGGTATATTGTCAACTGATATGAACCCATCACTTTCAGCAGGCAGTATATCAAAGTCTATAACACCTTGTTGTTTAAGATATGCCAGAGGTCTTGTAACGCAGTTATGTTCCATAGGACTGATGAGGATTCGTTTATTTTTAAGTTTAAGTCCAAATAGTATTGTGTTCATTGCTTGAGTTGCATTTAGAGTAAATATTATTTTTGCAGAATCATCAACTTTGAAAAGTTTGCTGAGTTTATCTCTTGTCTCAAAAAAAGTATGTGCAATTTCAAGACTATCCGGTGATGTATTTCTTCCATAATTTCCGGCTAAATTATCTATACAGTGTTTCATATACCGGCAAACAAGCTTTGGTTTAGGAAATGAGCTTGCCGCATTATCAAAATATGTATTCATCTTAACTCCTTAACTAGAATTTAATCCGGGAAATATTAATCGGCAACATTTTTCTTTTAAAATTTTATTGACATATTTAGGTAAAAATAAAAAAGCTTATCTAAACTGGATAGGAGTATTTATGGTAAAGAAAAATTTGATAATTATCACTATAATTTTAAAAAGTTTTTCAATTTTTGCTAATGTTGAAATTGACAACATCTTTTTTTATTCCGAACGAGGAGACTCTAAATACCAATATATACTTGGAGAAGAATATGAAAAAGGTGGAATTCTTGCACAAAATTATCTTGAAGCATATAAATGGTATAGATTATCAGCAGAACAAAATAATGCTCAGGCACAATATAAAATTGCTAAGTTCTATGATTTTGGATTTGGAGTAAATCAGGATTCACAGGAAGCATATAAATGGTACAAGCTGTCTGCTGAACAGGGATTTAGTGAAGCTCAATATACTTTAGGATTGTGTTATGATTACGGAAACGGTACAGATAAGGATTATCAAGAAGCATTTAAATGGTATTTGCTTGCTTCGGAACAAGGACATCATAGAGCTCAATTTAATCTTGGTCTATGCTATGCTTTAGGCGAAGGAGTGAGACAGGATTTTAAAGAATCTGTTAAATGGTGGACAATGTCTGCAAAACAAGGAAATCCAACAGCTCAGTATAATTTAGGTGTGTTTTATTATGAGGGGAAAGGGGTTTTGCAAGATTTTAGAGAGGCATACAAGTGGTATTTACTAGCTTGTATTTACTGCCCGGAGTCAGACCTTAAAGATTATACCGAAGCCAGAGATTATACTCGAAAACTATTGACTCCTTCTCAGATTGAACAGGCTTTGAGTGAAGCAAAAAAGTTACGAGAAAATATAGATTTAAAAGCTAATAATTAATTGGTAAAATTTTATACTTGCCATTACCAAAACTACTCTGTTTCCCAATATGAATTACTTCTCCTATTTGAAGTAACTGATAAAGCTCTTGGCTAATATCTTTAAAGATAATATCTCCAATCAAACCACCAATGCTCATTTTTTGTTTTTGTCTTAATGAATTACGATGTTTTTCATACCATCGAAGGTTTGCAGAATAACTGAAGTCAAGTAAGTTGTTATTGTAATCATTTAGTCGTTCTTGCTTATTATTATAGTGCTTGTACATAAAGGAAACTCTTCTATAGAGGTTTTTTACAAAAGCTTCTTTATTAAAATCTCGCATAAGATTGCTGTTATACTTCATTCTGAGAGGGCTTTCAAATTTAATCAAATTATCTTTTTCATAATTGTTTGATATAATGATTGATGAAATACGAGGGTTGTCTTGAATTTCATTGTCAATGTAGATAAGCTTGTTATGTGAGTCTTTAATGTGATGAATAAAGATTTTTTTCTTTTGTCCTTTAAAAAAATAGTCTTTATCATTTAACTGAATTATTGGAAGTATTATATTTTCATACTGATGGATTATCTCACCAAAGAAGGTAAAATTTATTTGAATATATTTAGAGTTTTTCTCCTGATAAATTATATATGGACGATAGTCTGTACCGACATTAGTATGTTTCTCAAACAATTCTAAATAATTACAGTTTGTAAACTCGCATTCATTGCATTCAATATTTCTTTGTAAACAGAAAATCTTTTTTAAATTCCTGCCCCAAATCCCTCTAATGCCTGAACTATAATCAAGATGATTTGGTAAATCCTCTATAGTTAAAAAAACTTTTAATTGTATGTAATCCATTTAATCTCCTAAATGTTTTGTTGGAATTAAGTCTCTAATTACAAAGCGAGGAGGGACTTGAGGACGAGCATGTTATGCGAACATCCCTGTTTGCATGCTACAAGCCGGAAGCTTGTTGAACAACATCCTCAATTCACACTCACTTCGTTCGTTGCAAGTCAATTGCGACTCGGGACTTGATTCTCGATAATTTATTCTTTTATTCAGAAAAATCAATCTCACACCAGCCTAACGGCATATTTTCTACAACATTTCTGGTTGAGCTTGAATGATTCTTAATTGAAAAAGAATTCTTGCCCTGTCCTTTACCAAGTCTGATAATTGTCTTATCAGTTGTAGTCATTGCTGTTTCAAGTTTAGAGGAAATATTGCTAAGACTATAGCCTCTCATAGTTGCGAAAAATGTTTTATCTTGATTCAGTATCAGTGTATAAAACTCATTGAGGCAATCAATTAAGAAACTTTTTATATCGGCAATATTAAAATTTAGCTTATTGCTAAAATATGACATAAAGTCCTTGTGTACAGATATCTGTCCTGAGATAACATTTTCAGAAGGCATTAGAACTTCTCTAAATTCAGGTATGCTGCTATTTCTACCGGGTTTAATGTTTTCACTTTTGCTTACTTTTAAACTTTGTGTAAAAAACATATCACCAATCTTAAAGTGCTTAAAAGGGTCATCAGGAATTGAGGGATTACCTCGATCGTTAATAGTTTTTAAAAGTGTCATCTCAATATCTTTTGGTGCATCGGGATTTATTCTTTGTTGCTTTAATAGTTTTGTTAGTATTGCGGTTCTGAAACTACCCTTGAGTGAACTTCCAGGAATATAAGGTTTTCCTGTCAGAGAATTTGTTATAAATTCGTCTATAAGTCCTTGATTGTCATAAGAACTAATGATTGAATTGTATTTCTTTGAAAGTTCAGTAGTTATAGATAATCTTGTAAAGTAAAGATCCTTGTTATTAATATCAAATTTATCAAGATAATAGCGGTTGATATTTCCTATATTGTCGGAGTCAACAATCTGCATAAATCGTTTTTTGTCATCATCAAGTAAGTATTTAATAAATGCTGATTCTTTAATTTTGTATAGATAGTTACCCTTGATGATATAGTTTAGTGGTGTTAGTTTATTGCCTGAACCTATAAAAATAGGGGAGACTATTTTAAGTTTAAATTCTATTTTTGCCATAATAACTCCTCGTTTAATTTTACAGGTAAACAATACGCGCTAAGGTTTTGAATGATTTCATCATTGAAAGGATGTATATTTTTTAATATCATACCTTGAGGTTGCTTTGTTCCAATAAAGATAGTACCCGGAGTGAAAATATATACAGGATATTTAAATGGAGATTCTTTTAAAGCAAAATCTCCACCGATCTTAGGGTATTTAACCTTAGCTTCAGCCATAACATTTGTAGAATCATCTTTACAAGGCACACAATTAGAAATCAGAAGCCAGGCATTGCAGTCATTTACTTCTGTAAAATCGTTTGACTCTTCAAGACTAATCTCAAAGGTACCTCTGCCAAAGTTTTTATCTTTACCAAAACCATTAATGCTTATTTGATAAAATATCTCTTTCAGTTCTTTAAGATTAAAGTAATCTGTTTTAAGCCAGGAGTTAAACTCATAGTCACTACTGTAAAAAGAAGTTTCTTCTGCAAAGAGATTTGCTCCGTCTTTAGATGTCGTACCTGAAAGTCTGTTTATATAATTATGTATAATTCTATGTTTTAGCATATCTGATTTTGAAGAATGTAGGACTTCTTTATTTTCAAGATCTTTTTCTAAAATTATTTCAGGATTGAAATTATTACAAGTCTCATTCCATTTTTTTATACTAATCAAGTCTATCTTTTTTATCTGCTTTTTTAAAGGAAAGAACAAATCTAATCTTTCACTAAAGGCTTTTGAGTGCGGGATTACCTGAGAAAAAGGAATGTATCCTTTTTTAAATCCGTTACTTAGTTTAAAGCAAGTTTTGCCTTCTAAAATTTTATCAAGAAAATCTATGAGTTTTTCTTCACCTTTCAGATATTTCAAAGCCCAACAAAAATGTCCAAAGATTGTATCGCTTTCAAGACTGGTAGATAGAGCTGATTTTAGTTTCCAGTTTATTTTAAGGTTTAACACTACACCTCCACTGTCGCTCTGTTAAAGGTTAAAGTCATTATTATTCTATCTCAAATAGTTTTTCTTCTGCATCTGCAATCTTTTTAACTCCAAAGAATTCAATGCGTCCGCTGCCTCTACTGCCGGAACCACCCAGAGCATCATTTTGCAATAAGATAAGTCCTTTTCTTATTAATTCTAAATCATCTTTATCGTCTTCAGTAAATTCTTTTAAGCAGATCTCAAATTCAAATACTACACCTGCAGGAACTCGCTCAATTGTTCTCAAACCGCGATTTTGTGCAGTGCCTTTTAATCTATCTATCTTTACTTCTGTTTTAGCTTCGACAAAATCCGTACCGAGTTTTTCTCTGATATTATTTAAGTCCCGTTTTATCTTGTCAGGATTTACAGTTTTATTATTTAAAATTTCTTCATCAATAATTCCAACTAAATGAGCATCTCTAAAAATAACTCTTGTCGGATAATTGTTATTTTTTAGATGTCCGAATATTTTTGCAACCTCTTTATCAGGAGTTTTTGGTATTTCACCTTCATCTTCATCTTTAATTAATCCTTTATAATGTTCAAGTAAAAATCTCATTTTACCTTTGAGGCTTGAGCCGGGTATATAAGGAAGATTGGTAATAGGGTTTTTGATAACAGGGTTGTCGATTCCGCCAATGTGAATTCCTGCTTCGCTTCCACCAATATGTAAACCTGACTTAAGTAGAATATATCCTTTTATAATTGTATTTTTTAACATTTTAAAACTCCTTTATTTTAGTTAGGGTTATATGCAACAAAGGCTTCCATTAAAAGGCAAGCACTGTTGAATTTTTTAAGGTTATCGCCTATTTCATTTACAAGATTTTCAATAAACATTACAAAATTATGTGGAACTTTATCTTGAGAAGATTTTTCTTTATATTTTACCTTAGCTTTAAGCATTTTTATCATCACTATTTTTTGAGCATCATCTCCCGGCATTGATTGAATTCTTAAAAATTCTTGGTAAAAATTTCTTATTTGAGTTTTACTTGGACAATTGTGTCTATCGCTAACAAAGTCTTTAATTTTTTTATCAATCCAATCAACTGAGATATTGCCATTATTGTCAAAAAAGTTATTAAGTTCAACTCTTAGTTGATTATTATAGTTATCTCTGTTTCTATAATTTGATTGATTACTTCTATTACCTCGATCATTATTATTCATTTTATCCTCCTATGATTATTTTCTTAAAGAATAGATGACTATGTGTAAGATAACCTTTAAATATCTCATATATTGTTGAGCATTAGAACTCATCAATTCTTGAAGTTCATCTATTATATGTTGGTGATATTCCGGGTTAAGGTTTTTTTTGATATTATAGTTTAAGAGGGCAGGATACATATATGCTCTCATAAGTTCATCAGCTTTGATTTGTTTTTCTTTTTTGAAGTGAATCTTCATATATGATTGGTGAAACTCTAATAATTTATAGACAAATTGAGTAGTAAGTCCTCTTTTTTCATCGCTGTCTAGTCTGAAATTAAGCAGTTTTTCAGCTTTTGTTTTGATAAATTCCAATTCATTCCAAGGGATAGGAGTTTCAAAGAGGTAGAGGGCATTTTTTTGCTTAACATCATTGTTCTCTGAAAGAGTAAAATAGTCACCTTTAACTTTAGACAGATTGTCATCTGCTTTATCTATGTTAAACTTAAGAGGAGCTTTGCCATGTAGAAGTTCTATTCCCGCAGAAAAGGTTATTTCATGGTTATTGCAGGTAAATTTTTTAAAGTCCTGATAAATCTTCTCTGCAAATAGAAATATTTCTATCCATGGACCAACGAGGCAGAAATCATCTCCACCGGCATAAACCACATAGATATTATTAAAGTAGAACTTTTTATTGTTAAAGATAACAGATTCATTTTCAATAACGAAAGGTATATAATCAGAAAAAAAGAAATCAAAATATGTTGAAAGGCTGACATATCTGGTGAGGTTAAGTTTTAAATCATTAGCTTTTAGTCCTTTTATAAAAATCTGTCCGAGATTATCAACATCACCTTTCATTACAGCATTAGCAGAAATGCCTTGTTCTCCTTTGTCTGTCCAGTTTTGTTTTGCTTTTTGTGCGATTGTTTCCATATCAAGAGGGTCATTGTATTCATCGGTTGGGATATAGGCAGCAGTTGGTTTGAATGGAAAGACACTATAAAAGGAGTCATTGTTTCTTTTATATGTGTAAATGAAATAATCAAGACTATTTTTTTGAGCATAGTTGATAAATGAGTTTACATGGTCTTTGTTTTCCAGTAGATAGAAATATGTATTATCAAGTTTGATATGTTCTTTGAAAACTGAATCATCAATTTCTTTTATACAGATAGCAGCAAATTGTTTTTTAGGTAAATCCTTACCCATTCTTTGCTCTGTATTACAATGATTACATATAGTATCAGAGTTAATTGTTGTTCTTTTATGACAATGTTCACAGAGTTGATCATTGACTAATTTAAAATCTTTAATTATAAAGAAATCCGGATTCCATTGTTTATTATCATCCTTAAGCTGTTCAAAAAACTTTTGTTTCTTAAGTAATTCAAGATTGGTAAATAAAGTTTTAAGAGTATCATCGAGATGATCTTTATTCAGTTCATTCAGACTAATTTTAAGTTGCCAATCAAGGTTGAGGCTTAAAGAACCTAGTGTTTCGTGATAGAAATAATTTTCAATAGTCTTTTTAAGTTCTAGTAATTTATCTGTAATTTCCTGACTGTTAGGAGCGAACAAGACAAATTTACCTCCGGCATTAATGAGTATATTCTGATAGCTTAGGTTTAGAGTGTAGATTATCTTGTGTAAAATCATATCAGATAATGCTTTAATCTTAAATGATCTTGCTCTTAAGAATTTAGCACCTTTGCTTGCTTTTTCCGGATTTAAGTCAAAGAGATAATTTTGGATACCGTTTAGATCGCCGGCTATGAGCATAAAAGCTTTATTGTTATGAATATTTTTAAGTTCTTTTTCATCAAATTCGGATAGTTTTAGATATTGATAAATCACTGCTGATATGCCGGCAGTAAGTCTTGAATGGTGGTAAAGAGAATTAGTTGGATGAGGTTCTTGTGTATTAGATGGCACACACCAAAAGTATTTTTGTAGTAAATAATCAGTAGCACTCAAAAATTGAGGTAGCTCATTTTCTAAACTCCATTTTTTAAGTAAGTTTTGAAATTCAGCATTAAAATCTGTAAATAATTTTTTGTAAAGTTCAACCTTTGATTCTGTATTCTTAGTTTTTTTCTCAGGAAAGATATTTTCAGGTATAAGTGGTTTAAAAGGCAAAGTGTAAGTGTAATCAATGTTTTGTTTCGAATCTAGTCTTATTTCATCAAAAACTGAATAAAGTGGTTTCTTCTTATATTCAGATTTTTCATGTACATCATCTCGGTCATAGGATGATGCTAAACCATCAGCAGTTTTAAGGATTTTGAGTAAAATCATATCCTTTGTATTTGCTACACTATCTAAATGATGACTGGCTGCCAGATTTGTTATCCTTTGCCAGTGAGGATTGTCTCTTGCCCATTCAGGGATGTTGTCAGCAAAAAACTGCTCTGTCCAGATAGAATGCAAATGAGTTGAATGTCCGAAATTATTTTTTGCCCTGTCATCAAACTGCTTTGTGTATGGTAATTCAGCTCTTTGCATAGCTTTACCAATGTCATGAAGCAAGGCAGACAAAACAAATTCATTCAGACTTAAAAAATCGTCATTCATATTTCCTCTTGT
>CAZJNG010000078.1:0-6147 GCA_964547265.1 uncultured Candidatus Cloacimonadota bacterium
CCTTTTGGACATCGTCTAAATCTTCCAGTTTATCGATAAGCTTTAATAATTTTTCTGCTACTTCATCAGCATTAAGTGTAGTTTTTGGGATACGGGTAAGCTCAGCTTTATTTACCTTAAAACCTAGCTCTTCCATCCCTGTCATTACTTTATAGAAATCAGATACAGCAGTATAGACTAAAAAAATGTCATCGTCTTTTTGCACATCTTCTGCTCCTACCTCTAAAGCCTGCATCATAAAATCATCTTCATCAAGACCATCAGCTGATATTTCTAATTCACCTTTTTGCTCAAAGTTCCATGAAACAGCTCCACTTTCTGCCATATTTCCGCCAAACTTCGAAAAGCAATGTCTGATTTCCGCAACTGTACGGTTTTTATTATCTGTAGTACAGTCAACAATTATTGCAACACCACCATGTCCATATCCTTCATAGGTAATCTCTTCATAAGCAGCTCCTTCAATTTCGCCGGTTCCTCTTTTTACTGCTTTTTCAATATTGTCTTTAGGCATATTAGCGTTTTTAGCTGCTTGTATAGCTGTTCTTAGTCTAGGATTTGACGACAAATCTCCGCCACCATCTCTGGCTGCAAGTATTATTTCTTTGACGATCCTAGTAAAGAGTTTTCCTCTTTTTGCATCTGCAGCACCTTTTTTATGCTTAATCGAACTCCACTTATTATGTCCTGACATTTTGCCTCCAGTATATATAGGATTAATTATTTATTCATATAAAGTCAAAAAAAAATAAATATGAATTTTTAGCAATATTTTTTTTTCTTTTTTTATATTTAATGTATTTTGATTACAATTGTTTTTTGGAACAACATGTGCTTAATATGTTAAATATGTTTAAAAATTTATCGGAGGAATAATGAAAAAAATATTAATCGTAACATTTATCTTGGTTATGTTGTCTGCTATTGGTTCTCTTTTAGCATCTAAGCTTATTGAAGATGGCTTTTCTCTTAGTGTATCACCCGAAGAATTTGAAAGAACTACTACTATTTCAGTTAATTTGATTGAAAACATGGAAGTAAATCTAGTAATTCTTGATGAAAAAGATATAGTAGTAAAGGTTTTATTTCAAGGTACTTTAAAATCAGGCGAAACTTTATTTACATGGGATGGAACAGATTATAAAGGTAGCAGGCTAACTGAAGGTAAATACCAAGTTGAACTTTCAGGTATGGCAAAGTACACTTCATTGAAAAAGATTATCATACTTAAATAATATACTAATATCTTTCTTTTAAAAACAGACTAGCAGTTTACAGTTTGTAATTATTGTTTACATGTTGTCATTGGTTAATTATGCAAAGTGTTATCGTGTACAGTTTACTCAGCTGTTAAGACTTTTGCATATAGAATATCCTTTAACAATTAATCAAATAGAAAAATATACCATATTACATAATGATATTCCTATTAAAGATATCATTAATCTAGCTAAAATCCAGTGTAAAATAAAAGAAAAATTTCCTTTTCATTTACACTGGATGTTTACAGAAAAAAATGCTCAACAAGCATCACACTATTTAGTTGCTGCATTTCATGGAGAGTTATTTAAAGATTTTAATATAGTAGCTGATGTATGCTGCGGAATAGGATCAGATTTACTGTATTTGAGTAATGCTAAGCAATATTGTTATGCTATAGATTTAGATAAACAGATACTTGAATACGCCGAATTTAACATGAATTTTTTTAACAGACAGAATATTAAATATCTCAATATAAAAGCTGAGGACTTTAAAAATTCTGTAGAAGCTGTCTTCATTGATCCTGACAGAAGATCAAATTATAAAAGAGCAATCAATCCTGATTACTATTCACCGAGTTTTTCTACCATAAATAAATTTATCCATAATTATAAAAATGTTGCAGTTAAACTTTCTCCGGCTTTCGATTATGAACAACAATCGTATAACAGTTATTCTTATGATTTTGTTTCTGTAAAAGGTGAACTCAAAGAATGCCTTTTAAAAACCGGAAATCTTGTTAATGCTCATAAGAGAAGAGCGATTATACTACCTCAGAAGATATGTTTCGAACAACAAAACCATGAAGAAACTCCAATAACCAGTATCAAAGAATGGATATTAGAACCTGACCCTGCAATAACCAGAGCACACTTGGTAAATGATTTGGCATATAAATTAAATATGAGTAGAATCGATCCTAATATAGCTCTCCTTACTTCAGATCACGAACCTGAAGATATTTACGGCAAGAAATTTAAGGTTAAAAATTACTTTGAATATTCACTGAAAAAGCTTAATCAATTTTTAAAAGATAGAAATATAGGTATTATTGATATTAAAACTAAAGGATTTTCTGATTCTGTTGAATCTTTACGAAAAAAACTTAAACTTAAAGGCAATAATAAAACACTGATTTTTATTGTTCGTATATCAGATAAACATTTTATAATAGAAGCCTGTTAAATTAGTTTTTATTTTAAGAATGCCTTAAAATGAAAATTTTGCTCTCTCATATAAGGTAAATTAACTCAGGGAGATCTCTAAATAAGACTCTCCCTGAATAACTATTTTTAACTCATCAATTCTGAGGATAATACACTATATTTTATGAACTTCCATACTTCCTTAGAATTGCTTCATATTTTACAGTATCTTGCTTCTTTAGTTTATCAAGTGATTTTTGAAAGGCTTTAATAATATCATCAGAAGTGTCTTTATGAAAAGCAAAATAAAGCTGAGTTTCTCTTAAGACATTAACTACCTCATAATCATCAACATTCTCTCCTATGTTCTTAAGCATATAGAAAGCAGATATATCACCATAAGCTATAAGATCAACTCTGCCGAGTGCAAGTTTTCTGACATTTGTAAGAGGATCAGCTATTGCATCAAACAATCCATTATTTACACCTTGTTGAATTAATATTTCTTCGGCAACATCTTTATTAATCAATCCAATTTTTAAACCATTGATATTTTTAGCGTCGGAAATTTTAATCTTGTTAGATTTTTTTGCTAATAATGTTTGATTTGAATTTACAACAGGTCCTACCCATTTAAAAGAATTTTTTCTTTCTTCTGTAAAGGTAGTGCCAAAGATAACTGTATTTGCCTGAGTTTGAGCCATATTGTATCCTCTTGCCCAAGGTAATACCTGCACATCTTTAATCGTTTGCTTTGAAGCAGTGTCTTTTAAGATATAGTCTAAAACATCAATAAAAATCCCTGTAGGTACACCGTCTTCAACAAAATTAAAAGGAGGGTATTCTTCTGTCACTATTTGAAGATTTGGAATTGCAAAACATAAACTAACTGATAAAAGTAACCCAATTAAAATTAATAATCTTAATTTCATTTTAAGCCTCCAGTATATTTTTTACACATTATAGTTTAATAGAGAAAAATGTCAAGAAAATTAAATTATTTTTAAAAAAAATACAGGCAGATTTCTCTGCCTGTACTATATTATAAGATTATATTATTTCATTAATAGCATTTTTTTAGTATTTACGAAAGAAGAAGTTTCCAATTTATAGAAGTAAACTCCGCTTGAAACGGCTTTATTGGAATCGTCCAAACCATTCCAAACAATACTATGTTCTCCTGCTTTAATATTATCGTTAAGCAAAGTTTTTACAAGCTGACCTTTAATATTGTAAATTGACAATTTAACATTGTCTGTGTTTTTAGTTGAAAACTTAATCTGTGTTTCGGGGTTAAAGGGATTTGGGTAATTTTGATCTAATCTATTAGTTAATAAAGGAGTAACAACTCCTGAAACAGGTGTTGAAATATCTGTATTATTAGCTGTATTGCCAATATTTGCTCTGAAATTATTCCAATATAAGTTTGAAATTGGGTTTTTATAGTCAATAAATAATATACCTGTTGAATCTGTAAGTAGAATATCTCCATCGTCATCATTATCAAAATTACCCACCCATGGAGATGTTTTAAAAGGAGTAGCAGATACTTTAACCGGGAAAGAAGTGATATAAGTACCATCATGTTTTAAGGCATGGATATAGCCGTTATTATCTCCAAACACAAGTTCTCTGTTTCCGTCTCCATCAAAATCAGCAAATACCGGTGAAGATTCGATTGCAACTCCGACATTTACGGGAAATCCTGTTAAATCTGCAAGTGTTGCATCTTTTACATAAATATTTCCATTATTATCACCGAAGATTAACTCGTTTTGACCATTATTGTTAATATCTACGATAGCAATTTCTGTTTTAATTCCTGAAGGAATTGCTGTGGAGTGTAGTATTTGACCATTGCTTTTTAAAATCGTTACAGGACAATTTACTCCGGCTGTACCGGCAAAAACTATCTCTAAGTCCGGATCATTATCAAGATTTGCTAAAGAAGAACCAACATTTGTTGCACCAATTGTTGTAACAGGGAAACCCTCAATATTTTGTCCGGTAATAGGGTCTAAGACATGAACAGCTCCTGGATTGCCGGCAATATTTACTACAATGTTTTTTAAACCATTATTATTAACATCGCCAACTGCTAAATTATGAATAATAACTCCACCAAGATTTACAGGATAATTATCCCAAACAGTTAAGTCACTGCCGTTAATGACATGTACATTTCCACTTTGATTGCCTATTATAATTTCATTTTGACCATCATTATTTAAGTCTGCAATAATTGGTGAATTTCTTATATTACCACTTGAATTATATTCTCCTACTAATTCACCTTGTGCATTAACTACTCTTATCCAACCATTTGAGCTTGCAACAACAATTTCTCTTTGACCATTACCAGTTACATCGCCGATTGCCAGTTGTCCCAAAGAATTCGTACCTGTATCAAAAGGGAATCCCGCAGCGTAATTCTTTTCTGCATCAACGACATGAATAACTCCACCAACAATAGTAATTAATTTTTTGCCTGTTCCATCAAGTTCAGTGACAATTGGAGATGATGGAGATTGAGCATCTAAAACTAAAGGCCATCCCGGTTGACTCATGGAAAGATTTAAGGTGATTGGTATTTCTTTTGTATAAGGATAAGGATTTGATGCTTCTTGATTACAAGTAATTGTTAATGTCATAGGGATATTTAATAAATTAACAGTTTCTGAAACATGTATTACAGCGTAATTGGTTGAAGTTTCAATCATTTCACTTAACATGTCATCAAATAACAAAGTGCCTTCAATAATTTCAACACCTTCGTACTCAGTGCTTAAAACACCTTGAATCCCTGAGGCATAAGACCATCCGTAATCATTTAAGATAGAAGCTCTTAGAGATACGGTTTCTCCAATATTAGGGATTCCGTCTCCATCACCTTCAAGTTCTTCAATTTGTAAATCGCCATAAAGAGAAAGGTTAGGTATTTTATCGCACATAACAGCTTTGAATGCATTAATTCGTCCACCTCCAAGTTTGCCTTGAAGCCATCTTTCTTCATCAGGCATAGGATCTGCAGTGTCGCTAATTCTTTGTTTTATTTGTTGAGGAGTAAATTCCGGGTGTACAGATTTTATTAATGCAGCAACACCTGCTACAACAGGAGATGCCATCGAAGTACCTTGACTTGCATTATAAGTATCTTGAGCACTTTCGTTATAATATGTTGAACGAATAGCAACTCCCGGAGCTGCAACAGCTATTGCGGTACCAAAGCTTGAGAAGTTAGCTTTTAAATCATTTTGGTCAGAAGCTGCAACAGATAAAGCATTTACTGCATCAGAAGGATATTTTGGATAAATATCATTATCTCCATAGTTTGGAGGAAGAGTCGGGTCATTATCTTCATTTCCTGCAGCTGCAACAACAAGAGAACCTAAAGCTGTAACTGCATTAATTGCTAAGTTATATTGCTGAGCTCCGCCGGTACCTCCGAAAGAGCAATTGATGATATGAGCACCTGTATTCCCTGCATAATAGATACCTCCAATACCATTAGTGATACCACCGGATTCAGAAGTGTTAGAAGAGTGTTTTGATATTAATAGTTTTACATTCATTGCAGGACCAACAACACCAACTTCATTATCTCCGACAGCTCCTGCACAACCGGCAACATGCGTTCCATGAGTATTTCTTCCATAGTATGTTTGATATGGGTTATTATTGTTAGAAAAGAAGTCCCATCCAATTACATCATCAACACGACCATTGCCATCATTATCAG
>CAZJNG010000078.1:6157-8660 GCA_964547265.1 uncultured Candidatus Cloacimonadota bacterium
TAGTCATTCCCGGCATTTCTGCATAGTTGATGAAGATATTGTCTCTTAGGTCAACATGATTCCATTTAGTGCCTGAATCAACAATTGCGATAACAATTGTTGTATCTCCTTTAACATAATCCCAAAGTTCAGGCATGTTAATTTTGGGATGATGCCACATGTTTGCATACATTGGGTCATTTGGTATATACTTTGTATACATTTTTGGTTCATATTCTGCAAAAATTAAATTTTTATCATTGATTAAATCTTTAAGAGCAGATTCGATTACATTATTATTTTTGATAGTAACTCTAAATACATTCATGGGGTAAGCACCGTTTTCATCGTGCCAGTCTTGATTTTTAAACCAATATAGTCTTTCTATGTCAGTAAAATTATGCCTTAATGCTAATTCATCGAATGATTTTAATCCAATTTGAACTTGTCCGCTCGCAGTATATTCTGTCGTAATTTCACCGGTTCTGCTATTGATAGCATTGGCATCAAAGCATATTATAATGGAATTAGGATAGGAATGTTCTTCGTTAAATTTTGTTATTGCTAATAATTGAGTTAAGCTTAAAATAAGTATTAATATTGTACTTAAACGCTTCATAAAGTCTCCTTTAAATGTTAAAATACAGACGGGTTAAGCCCGTCTGTATTGTATATAATCTTATTTCATCAATAGCATTTTATTGATGACTGAATGGTTATCAGTTTCTACTTTATAGAAATAAACACCGCTAGTAACATTTTTACCTGAATCATCAAGACCATTCCAAATAACTTGATTTTTTCCTGCTTTTAATTCTTCATTAAGAAGAGTGTTTACTAATTGACCTTTGACATTGAAAATTTTAACGGAAGCTTTTCCGTTAGTTGGCATATTAAAGGAAATTGTTGTTTCCGGATTAAATGGATTTGGGTAGTTATTAGCAAATAATTTTTTCTGAGGTAATACAACTTCAGATTCATTTGTGTATAAATCAACATAAGCTCTAATCATGAAAACTCCTTGAGTAAAGTTTTCAAAGCTTGTTGCTGTAGTGGTTTTTCTTAAAGAAACAGGATCGCCTGTGTAGTCTTCATCAATACCGATTTTTGAACTACTTGAGGCTACTTGAGCACCAATAAAGAAGTTGCCGGAGTCGATATCAATTCCGCCAAGATCAATAATATTCCAACCTTGTACTAAACCGGAGGCAACAACAGGAGCTGAAAAAATCTGTTCGCCGGGTTGACCTGAACCGTTATCGTTAAAAACTCTGATGAAGAAATTACCTGATATTGTTTCAATATAAACGAGAGCATGAGTTATTGTGTAAGGAACTACAGTTGGACTCATTTTATTTAATACAATACCTGCATAAGTTAAGCTTGATTCAGCAGTGCCGTCATCATGAGCATAAAGGTGAGTTGTTTCGTTTGGAGCGTAAGCAAATGCCATATTTGAGTAATCTGATTCTTCAGTACCATATAATGCTGTTACTGCATAATAATTAACTGAACTATAAACCGGGTTTGCATCAGAATAGGTAGTTACATTAGCAGCAACTGTTGCAATCTCATTATAATCTCCTGTTGGAGAAGTTTTTCTGTAAACTTTGTAACCGGTTACATCTTCTCTTGTATTTCTTGTATTGGTATTAAAGTTTTTATTTAAAACTACTGTTCCTTCTTCTGTTGTAACGAAACCTTTAATCATCCAGTTGGAAGTAAGTGCACTATTTAATGCAGTTAAAGTTGTCCAATTATTATTAACTTGTATTACATTACCAAAGCCTTCATTAACAGGACCACTATCAGTTGATAAAGGATATCCACTAGGTGTATTACAGTAATAACCAAACCATAATTCTTGACCGGGAATAATTTCTACCGGATTATTAAGAATAATTTCAACCCATTCTCCTTCTACAAAGTTTGTTACATCTTGTTGTATATGAAGAGTTCCCGGATTATTGGCAGAACCGCCTGTCCATACTCTGATTGAGTAAGTAGCAACACTTTCATTACCGATAAATGAAACTTTACTAAGATATCCTCCTGCTGCTTGGATTTCAGCGAGTTGGGAGCCAGTAAATCTATGAACTACAGTGAACTGATTAGCTGAGTTTGTTTCAATTGCATCTCCTGAGTAATTATCATTTCCTTGAGTAATCCAACCTTCAACAGCAGGATCAACTGTTAATGGGTCATCCCAGTTAAGTTCAATGCTTTCACCAGTAAATTCTGCAGTTAAATTCTTTGGAACTAATAATTCTAATTGATGATAGATAACAAAGTCATCAATCATAACAGCTTCACCTATAGGGGCATCGCCGTCAGACTTAAAATACCAACGGAATTGAACAGATTGACCTCTGTAATCGCTGATATCACCTGTTAAAGTATAAGATTCAACCATTGATTGAAATTCTTCAGGTGCATCACTGTAAACATAATTATTTCCATTAGGGTCTCCATAAGGATTACTCATAGCATACCAATTGGTACCGCCATCAGGAGAAATTTCCCA
>CAZJNG010000079.1:0-8627 GCA_964547265.1 uncultured Candidatus Cloacimonadota bacterium
CTATATTTTCAATCAATAGCAATAATGATTTTTAAAAAATTCGGGGTATGCGTGTGATTATTCTAAATATATTAATTATACATTATGGTGAATTAAATAATGCTTTATAAATTTTTAGGGTGCGGAATGTGAGATCTATCTATGGTATTGACTAACCCTAACTCTTCAATCATGCCTGCAATTAATCCTAAATTGTCTAATCTTCTTGATTTCATATCTACTCCTTATTGCATAATATAAATTATTAGACAATAATAAAATAAGTATATTTTTTTCTCTGTGTCTGTCTATTTTTCTTTCATTATGTTCTGCTATATATAGCAGAGATACTTTTGAATCTAACCCGTCTTGGGCGATAAGATGCACTTTTTGAACGGTAAATTCGAGCCATAAAGATTTTAATGAAGGTAGTGAAATAGTTTTACTAAGTCTCTCGATTTTCATTAATTATAGTTCTGACTATCCAGGAAGCAGCCATCATTCCCATAATAGCCGGCATGTAGGATATAGAACCTACAACTGATTTTGGGATTGAATCAGTTGAATTTACCGGAACTTTATCATGATTAATATCGGATGATATTTCAGGTGGGGTTTCAAAAAAATCTTTTATCGGTTTTTCTGCAGAAAATACTACCGGAAAATCTTTTCGTACATCATTTCTTCTTAACAGTTTTTTTAGTCTTTTCGCCAAAGGGCATCCTGTAGTCTGCCAAATAGAAGTGATTTTTATTAACTCCGGATTAAGTCTGTTGCCTGCTCCTAAAACCGAGATAAAAGGTATATTCAGCGAACAAAGGTCTTTTATCATACCCATCTTTGGCCCAATACTGTCTATTGCATCTACAATATAATCAGATTTTTTTAAGATATCAATTCTTTCTATTGTCTCTGAGGATGAACTTATGTCTTTTCTTAAAAAATCAGAATATTCAATAATGTCAGCTTCAGGATTAATATCTAACATTCTCGCTTTCATAACCTCAGTTTTTTTCATACCCAAAGTACTATTTAAAGCAATTATTTGTCTGTTAATATTTGTAATATTCACTATATCAAAATCAATAATCTGAAAATGTTTTATTCCCATTCTTACAAGACTTTCGGCAGCATAAGAGCCTACTCCCCCTAATCCGACAATCGTTATCCTTGCATTAGAGAGTTTTTTTAGATTTTCTTGACCTAATATCAACTCTGTTCTTTGTAACCAATGTTCTTGCATTAAATACTCCGAGATTATTTTAAATTCATAAAAAATTATCTTCATAACAAGTCAACAGAAAAATTTTCCTGAAAAAATTTCTTTGTCGGAAATATTGACCAAGCTTGAATGAGACTTTTCAATATGTAAAAATATTATACATGGAAACAGTTAGGCTCGTTCGATCTGTTATCCTAAAATCTAATATAGAAACAATTTAAATGTCTATATTATAGATAATTAGATTACTTCTTCGTTAGTTTAAATTGCCGTGATGAGCCATCCCGGATTCAATTGTTTGTTGAGATGAGCTATTCCGGCTTAATACATGCATTATTAAGTAAAAAGGTATTTTCATGGTTGTAATTAAAAATAGTGATTGGCATTAACCTTGCTATTATTTCTTTAAACAGGAGGAAAAATGTTATCTAGTTTATTATTCGAAAGGACAGCAACACCTGATCTCGAAAGAAGCATGGATGTATATTCTTTAAGACAAAAAGTTTTAAGTAATAATATCGCTAATGCTATGACTCCGGGATACAAAGCACAAAAAGTTACTTTTGAAGAAGAATATAAAAAAATGTTATCATCAAACAAAATTCAAGGGAAAAAAACTGATGAAAAACACATTTCTGTAGGAGCAAAATCTTTTAATAATATAAAACCACAGGTAGCATATAAAGAAGACCCAATAAATGATACAGGCTTAAACAATGTAGATATTGATAGAGAAATGGCTGAAATGGCTGAAAATTCTCTCAGATACGATATGAGTACAAAACTTATTAATAAAAGATATATGAACCTGAAAAGTGCTATAAGAGGAAGATAGGAGTTTCTCATGATATATAAATCATTATTTCATTCTATGAACATTAGTGCTCAGGGACTTTCTGTGCAAAGAACCAGAATGAATGTTGTTTCGGAAAATTTAGCTAATGTTGATACAACAAAAACTAAAGACGGAGGACCTTATCGCCGTAAGATAGTACAAATTGGAAATGGGAAACTTGAGCCGGGTGAAATAAAATTACCACAGTTCAAAGAAATATTGCAAGAAAACAAAATTAAAATGGATAAAACAAGAGATGGTCATTATCCGGATCAACCTTTTAAAAAACTTTCTGATGAAACTGCTTATGGAGTTCATGTTTCGAATATTATAGAAGATCCTTCAGCATTAAGAATGGTTTATGATCCTGTTCATCCGGATGCAAATGCCGAAGGTTATGTCGCAATGCCAAATATTAACCCTGTACAGGAAATGATTGATCTCATCACTGCATCCAGAAGTTATGAAGCAAATGTGACAGCCCTTAACAGTGCTAAAGACATGATAAGAAATGCACTCAAGATTTAAGGAGAGTTATTATGGCTATTAATATTTTAAACAATTATCAAAATACTCAATCATCAATAATGCAAAAATATCACGACATTTATAAGACTAATAATGATGAAAAAATAGTAAAACAAAAGAATATTAATAAGTCAAATGTCGTTGAATTACCTGAAATAAGTAAAAAAGATTTAAGAGAATATCTAAGTGTTGACGAAAAAAGAGTATTAAAAGAAGTATTTGGTGATTTAAATGTTGACAAAAATAGCCATACTCCATATAATCACTCCAGAAGTTTTGATTTTTTTAAAGGTAGTCAAATAGATGTTAAATTATAAGGAGTATTTATGAACGATCCAAGAATAACAGCGATCAATCAAATGAGAAATCTTGACCAAATAAATCCACAACATTCAAGAGATAATAAGTCAGGAGTCTCGTTTAATGAAACCCTTAAAAACTATATTAATGATGCTAACGATTTACAGCTAAAAGCAGATAAAGACATTCAAAGAATGATAGCCGGTGAAGAAATTGATGCTCACGAAGTTATGACTGCAGTAGAAAAAGCGAATATGAGTTTTGAAATGGTTATGGAAATTAGAAATAAAATGCTGGAAGCTTATCGAGAAGTAATGAAAACAGGAATGTAGCTTTTACTATGTATAAATATATAATAACTAAATGCACTTTCAATGAAAGTGTTTTTTTGCACATTTAAGTGAAGGTTTTTATGAAAGAAAATTTACAGAATTTTTGGACAAAAATACAAGAAGTCTATGCAAGAATGGAACTCCGTCAAAGGTTAATGATAGCAATTCTATTAGTAGTAACCTTCGGAATAATCATTGCCATGATTTCTTTTAGTACTAAAACTGACTATGGGCTGCTCTTTGCCAGATTAGCACCCGAAGATGCACAACGAACTATTAATAAATTAAATGATTTATCAATACCTTACAAATTAAGAGACGAAGGTTCAAGTATTTGGATTCCTGCAGATAAGGTTTATGAGACTCGAATTAATATGGCTTCGGAAAATATTGGTCTTAAGACATCTGGTGTTGGTTTTGAAATATTTGATAAAACAACGCTCGGTGTTACGGAATTTGTGCAGAAAAATGTGAACTATAGAAGAGCTATGGAAGGTGAATTACAAAGAACTATTCTTTCAATAAACGGCATTGACTTTGTTAGGGTGCATTTGGTTTTCCCTGAAGAAAAGATATTCAAAGAAGATCAACAAGAGCCTTCTGCCTCTGTTATGTTGAGATTGAATAGACGACTCTCAGATAAACAAATAGACGGAATAACTAATCTTATTGCCTCAGCTGTCGAAGGTCTTGATCCATCCAAAATAACTGTTGTTGATCAGGATGGCCGAATCCTTTCTGATAATTTTGAAGATTCAATAGCCGGTTTATCAAACCAACAAATGAAAATGCAATCTCAGGTAGAAAACCAAATGATGATTAAAGTACAATCAATGCTGGATCAAATACTTGATGTTGGAAATTCTGTCGTCAGAGTAACTGCAGAAATAAATTTCGATCAACTGGAAACTACTACCGAAATATTCGACCCTGAAGGACAAGTTGTAAGATCTGAAGAAATACAAATTAATAATATAACGAACCTGAAAGATAGTCTTTCTCAGGTAAACGAACATCAGATAACAAATTACGAGATAGGTTCAACAATACAAAGAAGAATTAATCAAATTGGTGACATAAAAAGGCTCACAGTGGCTGTAAATGTCAATTATAAAGCTAATAGACGACATGAAGATGGTAAAGAAATTATCGAGTTTGTCGAAAGAAACCCGGCAGAAATTGCTCAGATTGATGCTTTAGTTAGAAATGCCATTGGCTTCAATCCCGATAGAGGCGATCAGATTGTTGTTAATAGTATGCAGTTTGACAGAAGTGAAATCGAATTTGCAAGAAGAGAACAAGAAGTAAAAGAACAACAAGAAAAACTTAAAGAACTTATTATTAATGGAGCTGTCGTAGTGGTTCTTATTGTTTTGGTTTTTGTGTTGATTTCTCAATTTAAGAAAATACTTGTTAAACCTGTTAGCGAAGAAGATGAAGAAGAAGCTTTACGACCTGCTTTTGCTTCAGGTGATTCCGGTAGTGAAGGTTTTTATCCGGAAGGAGAAGAAGGAATGCCAATGGGCGAAGGAAAGATTTCATATACTTTTAAACCTATGAAAGATATAGCTATAGAGCAAACAGAGGCAATTTTACTGCAAGAAGCTATCCAAAAATTTGTAATTGAAAATCCCGAAGTTGCAGTTAGGCTTATAAAAAGTTGGTTGTTAGATTCACACCCACTTATAAAACCTAAGACGAAATCTGAAAAAAAGTAATGGGAGAAGAAAATGAATTTTGATTTTAAATTTGATAAAGAAACTATTGAAATGTATCAGGATCTAATTAAAGATTTAAATGGATTGGCAAAAGTTAGTATCTTAATGATTGGTTTAGGTAAAGAAGCTTCTGCTAACATATTTAAACTTTTACCTGACTCTGATGTTGAACAAATAACTACTAAAATTGCCATAACAAATGCTGTTGAACCAAGAGTAACTGAAGCAGTCTTTGAAGAGTTTTACGAATTAATTAAAGCCCAAGAATATATAACTCTTGGAGGTATAGATTACGCTAAAGAACTTCTTCAAAATGCACTTGGTGATGTCAGAGCTATGGAAATTATTAAAAAGATTCAAAGATTACTTCAAGTTAAAGGTTTCAATGTCCTTAAACAAGTTGATTCAACCCAATTACTCACCTTTATTCAAAAAGAACATCCTCAAACCATTGCCTTGGTTTTAACTCAGCTTGAGCCTATACAAGCTGCAAATGTTTTAGCAGAACTTCCCGAAGATCTTAGAAATGATGTCGTAGTTCGTTTTGCTTCAATGGAAAGAGTCTCCCAAGAAATGATAAATACTGTAGAACAAATACTTGAAGAAAGAATTGACTTCTCTCAACAAGGCACTCAGTTTGGTGGTGTTCGCTCTGCTGCTGAAATTATTAACTTAGTTGGTTCTACTATTGAACGATCTATTCTTGAAGCTATTTCTGTTAAAGATCCAAAACTTGCTACTGAAATTAAAAACCTGATGTTTGTGTTTGAAGATATAATTTATCTCGATGACAGAACTATTCAGATGATTTTAAGAGATATAGACCAAAAAGACTTAGCCTTAGCTCTTAAGAGTGTCAATGAAGATGTACAAAATAAAATATTTAAAAATATGTCAGAAAGAGCTGCCACTATTATCCGTGAAGAAATGGATTATACCGGACCTGTCAGGCTCAGAGATGTGGAAGCTGCTCAACAAAATGTATTAGATGTGATTCGAAAAAAAGAAGAGCAAGGAGAAATTCAGCTTACCAAGAGCGGAGAAGACTATGTATCATAATCAATGCCTTAGGACTTGTTCATTATTGATTAATGTTAATATAATTTTAAAGAAATTGTGTATACAATTATTAACATTAAACAGCCTGTTTGCTAAGTATGGTTTCATAAAATGCAGCTAAAAAAACCTGATTTTGTTTTCAATATTAATCCAGGACTTAATGTCAGAGATGCTTATATAACTAACGAGCCTGCTTCTACTGATGAATCTGTGTTTAGACCTGATCAGATAAATCTAATTGAACAAATCATCAATGCGGAAATTTCTAATATAGAGACTCAATATACTCAAAAACTGGAGGCAGAAAAAAAGACTGCATGGCAAAATGGAAATCAAGTAGGAATAAAACAAACTCAAAATCAATTATCAGCACAGGTACAAAAATTATCAAATAGCTTGTCCCAAATAATTAGCAGCCTTCAAATACAATCAGAAAAGATAATAGAAAATCATGAACAAGATATCCTAACCTTAATATTAAAAATTGCTCGCAAGGTAATAGAAACAGAAATTTCAATAAACCCTGATATTATTCTGACTGTTCTTAAAAAAAGTTTAATTTTACTCAACGAAAAAGAGGATATTAAAATTAATGTTAATCCGCAGGATTGGGCTAATGTAAAAGATAATATCGGAAAACTTAACTTAAGTTTTGACTTGAGTGATAATGTAGAAATAGTGTCTAATGAAAGTATTTCACAAGGTACATGTCGAGTGGATTTTACTGCCGGCTCAATTGATGCTGATTTGGATACGCAGTTTGCTGAAATACAAAGAAAGCTTCTAAAAAATACAGAAGATGTATAATTTTGAAAAATACTCCTCGATAGTAGATAAGATAAATCCTATTAAACAAAGCGGAACAGTTTCACAGATCATTGGTCTGATTGTTGAATCGATTGGACCGGTTGCTTCAATTGGAGATATTTGTTATATTCATACCAATGATGGAGATGTTCATCTTGCAGAAGTAGTTGGATTTAAAAAAGATAAGACTTTGTTAATGCCTTTAAAGGAACTATATGGAATTGCACCCGGAAACAGAGTCTCAACCTTTCGAGAGCCTTTTGCAGTTGGTGTTGGTAAAGAATTATTAGGGCGAGTTTTAGATGGACTAGGTAATCCTATTGACGGAAAAACTCATTTAAATTTAAGAGAAAAACGATCTGTTTATGCAAATCCTCCTAACCCTTTAACCAGAGAAAGAATTACAGAACCATTACAGTTGGGAGTCAGGGCGATTGATGGACTTCTCACTTGCGGGAAAGGGCAAAGAACCGGTATTTTTGCAGGTTCAGGTGTCGGAAAGAGTGTGCTTTTAGGCATGATGGCTAGAAATACAAAGGCTGATGTTAATGTTATAGCTTTGATTGGTGAACGAGGGAGAGAAGTTCGAGATTTCATGGAAAATGATTTAGGAACGGAAGGATTAAAACATTCAGTAGTGGTTGTTGCTACCTCAGATCAGGCAGCTTTAACTCGTGTTAAAGGTGCTTTAGTTGCCACTACAATTGCTGAATATTTTAGAGATCAGGGGTTGAATGTTTTGCTAATGATGGACTCAGTAACTCGTTTTTGCATGGCTTTAAGAGAAATAGGGCTTGCTATAGGCGAACCGCCTACTACTAAAGGTTATACTCCGTCAGTATTTGCTACTTTGCCAAAATTGCTTGAAAGAGCCGGGACTTCTGATATCGGTACAATTACAGGCTTATATACTGTTTTGGTAGAAGGCGATGATATGGACGAACCAATCGCTGATGCTGCTCGTTCAATTCTTGACGGACATATTGTTTTATCTCGTAAGATTGCAGCTAAAGGTCATTACCCTGCCATTGATGTCCTTACAAGTATCAGTCGTGTGATGAACTCAGTTACAAGTAAAGAGCATAAAACAAATGCTAATTCTGTCATGGAACTTATGGCAACATATAAAGAAGCAGAAGACATAATAAATATCGGTGCTTATTCAAAGGGTTCAAATCCTAAAATTGATAAAGCTGTAGAAAAAATTGATATAATAAACTCTTTTTTAAAGCAACAAATTGAGGAGTCTTCATCCTTTGAAGAATCTTTAGAAATGTTAAATAGTATATTATAGATAGTTATGAAAATTGCATTTTTAGGACCTGCTTATCCGTTTAGAGGCGGAATTTCTCAATTTTTACATAATATGGCAGATAATCTGATATCAGAAAATGAAGTTGAAGTATTCACTTTTAAGAGTCAGTACCCAAAATTAATTTTCCCGGGTAAAGGACAGTTAGATATAACTAAAAACAAAAGCTTTAAATATAGTATTCATCGAGTATTAACTCCTTACAGACCTCTTACATGGATGAAGACTGCCCAAAAAATTATTGACTCAAAGCCGGATTTTTTGATTATTAAGTTCTGGATACCTTTTTTTAGCATATCTTATTTGTATATAATGAAATATCTTAAAATGAATTCAGATATTAAACTATGTTTATTATGTCATAACATGGATTTTCATGAAAAATGGTTTTTACTTAGTAAGTTTACAGGATTATTGTTAGAATATACAGATAAACTAATCGTGTTGTCAGATATTGTCGCCCGTTCAGCAGTCAGATATAAAGCGTATAATCCAAATAAGCTAATTAAACTATTTCATCCTTTATATGAAGTTT
>CAZJNG010000080.1:0-8612 GCA_964547265.1 uncultured Candidatus Cloacimonadota bacterium
AACAATTGCAATTTTCATAATCTACCTCTGAATAAGTTAATTTATTTAAAATAAGTTTTTTTGATTTAAATTTTTTACCGGTTTATAAGAAAACCTGTAAATATCACATACTCCATGTTTATTAATAAGATCAAGATGTTTTTTTGTTGGATAACCTTTATGTTTATCAAAAGCATATTGAGGATACTTTTTATGAAGCTCAAACATAAGTCTATCTCTGTAAACTTTAGCTAAAATTGATGCTGCAGCAATGCAAGCATACATCGAATCACCCTTAACTACCGATACAGCATTAAATGGTAAGCCTTGAGGCAACTTATTACCGTCAATCAAACATATATCCGGTTTAATCTCTAGCGTTTCGATGCTTTTTTTCATGCCATACAATGTTGCATTAAGAATATTTAATCTATCTATTTCTTCAGGAGATACAACTATAATTTTGTAATCAATTGAGTTTTCAATTACCCAATCATACAGTTTTTCTCGTTTTTGTTCAGTTAATTTTTTACTGTCATTGAGTTCAGGATTAAATGAATCAGGTTTTAATATTACTGAAGCAACTGTTAAAGGTCCTGCTATTGGTCCTCTACCGGCTTCATCAGTTCCGCAAATTAAATTATAATCAGCAAAATCGACTTTTTCTTTTTCAAAAATATTAAGCATTTTTATTTTTGTAAGACAAAGAATAATCTTGAATAGAATTTATCAAGATCTGCAGATTTATAAGATTTTAGATTTTTATTTATATCAATATCATAAATACCGTAAAGTGTAAAATCTGAATTATTAATCATATCAATGATTTCTTTAGTCATCCATACTTTTTGTTCGTGAATTTCATCATCTCTAACAAATATATTAAATTTTTGTGAAAAGAGATTCAGTTCTGTCTCTTGAGTGTAATATTTAGATAAAAATTCAGCTCTATGTAAAAGGAAATTTTCTTTATTATCTTCGACATTGATATATCCGTCAAAATTTTCAGTACTATTATAAAATGTTGATATATCAAATATATATACACCTTTATCTGATAAATTTTCATAAGTTTGCCGCAGCATTAATTCAAAAGATTTTTTATTTAGAATATAATTAACACTATCAAATAAAGAAATAATCAAGTCATAATTTTTTGTTAAAGAATAATTAGTCATATCAGCTTGAAACAGCTTTAAATCCCTATTAAGATAACGAGCAATATCAAGCATTTCGGGGACAATGTCGCATGCTTCAACATTGTAATCTTTATCTTTAAGTATTCTACTTACAGCAGCAGTGCCACAAGCAATTTCCAGAATGCTAATCGGTTTATTGCCGGTAATCTCTTCAAATCGTCTAATAATAAAGTCTGACCAAGCATTGTAATCAACATGTTTCATATAAATTTCATAAAATTCAGCAAAAGCACTATAAGGTACAATTGAAGACTTCTCATTATATTTAGTATCATACTGATGGTTTATAATATAATTAAAAATCTTCCTAAGGTTGCTGATAAGTTTTTGAGGGTCAGAATGATAATTTACAGTGTTTGCGACAGTAATGATATATTTATCATTTATGATCTCTTTTATCAAATATTTACCACAAGTCAAGTTTAAAATTGGGAAAAGTGCAGTATTTGGGGCAGTTATAATTAAAGTTGCTTGGTCAACAGGTAGTTCAAAACATTCGGCAAAGGTCATTAGATTTATTTTATAACCAAAATCAGATAAGTCTTGAATGATTCTGTTTTCAATCTCATTTGGGGTTTCAACCAAGGTCGTAAATATGAAAGTCTCTATTTGCTTATTTTGCTTATGATATTTCTTAAGTAAAAGCTCCAACTGTTGAATACTCTCATTATAATTTTTAATTACAATTGCTTGTGTATTATGAGCCTGATAGTGTGTAGCTAAATTTACTAAGCCCATTTGAGTTTTTAAAAAATTTAAATCATCTGTTCTAATACAGACAAAGCCGACATAATCAATCAGTTGTAACTCTTTAATATTTCTACAATAAACTTTAGGGTGATGATTATTATCCCAAGTTAATATATCTTCATGATTAATTAATTCATCCAAATCATTTGTAAATATATGAAATTCAGCATCTTTTACATAATAAAAAGATATTGCTTGTAGTAAAAATTCAGTTAATTTATTTTCATATCGTGAATGAATTATCGCTATTTTTTTCATTTTTTATCACTTGCTCCCGGTTTAATCAATTGTATGTTTTCTTTACATAGAGGGCAATCCTCAGCTTCCCAGCTTTCAATATTCATCTTATGTAAAGCAATCATATCATATTCAAAAGTTGCCTTACCTACACTTCGATCCACGATACAAGCAATAGCTTCTATATTTATATCTTTTGATTTCAAAAGCTCAATAACTTCTTTTACGCTACCACCTGTAGTAATAATATCTTCGATGATAATTGCTTTATCGCCTGAATTTATATCAAAACCACTTCTTATTGACATTATCTCGTTCTTTCTTTGAGTAAAGACAAACTTCTTTTGTAGTTTCTTTGCTACTTCGTAAGCTAATACAATACCTCCATAAGCAGGTCCGACAATAACATCACAATCAAAATCTTTAAGCTTTTCTGCTAATTCATCGCAGAGTAAATCAACATATTTAGGGTTATTGATTATCTTAATTTTTTCAACATAGTATTCACTGTGTCTGCCTGAAGTTAAAAGAAAATGTCCTTTTAATAATGCTTTTGATTCCTTTAAAATATTTTCTATCATTGTAAAACTCCTTTATTTTAAATATAAAACTTTTTTGGTTACAGATTGAATATCATTTTCAATATTAATGAAGTAAATACCGCTTGGATGATCTTGAGGAAAGCTTTGTTGATAACTATTACCTGATGTTTGCCATAATTGTTGTTTAATAAGTTGTCCTTTAATATTATAAATACTAATGTTTGTTTCATAATTTTTAGCATCAAAGCAATTAGAAATATTTACATAAAAATGATGATTTATTGGGTTTGGGAAAACAGAGATAACAGGTCTTGGAAGTATGTTATCATCTGATATATTTACAAAGGCATAATTTAAACTGATAGAATTAACTCCAGCATTAGAAGTAATATTAAGTGATACACCCGAAAAACCATTTACAGAATTTATAGTAACCTGGATATATTCTACACTTTTAGAAGAAATTGATAGAGGATATTCAACAACTTGTATATCATTATGTGTAACACTAACATTACTAATTGTCAGAGTTGAGTTTCCTTCATTATAAAGCGGAATTAAATGTGTTCCTTGACTTTCAAAAAAAATTGTTTCTTCATGAAAAAGGTTCACAAATGCCGGTGTCTGGTTATTTGTACTAATACTATAAATTCTGTTTACAAATTCGGGATGGTCAATAAAAGGGTTTCTTTTATTTTGTACACTTGCTATACCGTCATTTCTTGATGTTTCTTGGGTAGTAACCTGGTAATGATTATTCCAGTATCTGAGTGTTTCTTCCTGATAATCAAAAAAAGGTGAAAACGGATTGTTATATCTAAGAGCAAAATAAATCATACTTCGACTAACAGCACCTTTATGTTCATTACGAGGTTCAAAAACAAGAGTTCCTTGAGAATCATTTCCTCTTTTTGACCCTCCCTGTTGCCAGTTTGGGTTGCCGGAAACAATACCAAAGGGCAGATTGCCTCTAATACTATTTGCATTTGAGTCACTAGGAAACAAGTGATATAAATCACTCTTTGCAGTTCCTGTAGCACCTAAACTTTGAGGCCATGTATGTTCACAATTCATTATAGTACCGCCGGGTATATCGCTTTCATGCACCCATACTCCTGTATAAACACATTGTAAATAACCATCTACATTGTCTAAAGTTCCGTACATATAAGCTCTTGCATTATCATAACCGATTGATGTATGGTTATTTATTAGATTAAAAATTTGAGCTTTAAGAGCATTGTCATAGAGATTAAAAGTAGAACTATATAAATTGTTTGGCAAGTAACAACTTGCTGTAACAGGCATATAGTATGGATTATGGTTATGTTGATTATTAAAAACAAGGATAGATGAGTATTGAATATTTGTTTTTCCGATAAAATGAACTTGCAAAAATATACTATCTTGAGGTGAGATATAAACTAAAGTATCAGAAAGACTTAATTCCGGTAAAAGACTTGTAATGCTTATGGCTTGGTATTCATGATATGTGTTTTTGAGATAAAACTCTATAGTGTTGATTTCCTCTATTTCTGTGCTTCCAAAATCAAGCTCATTTTGAGAAAAATAAATTGGTAATGTATATACTCCAACAAAATACATTAAAAATATAATAATAATTATTAGCCTACTCATAACTACTCCTTAAAAAACATAACTCTCAATTGCCTTTTTTTGTTCAATAAAAATTTTATTTATTGCCGGTTCTGCCTCATTTAGCATTAAATCAAGTTCAGAACGAGAAAAAGGTGACTCTTCACCTGTACCTTGTATCTCAACAAATTGTCCGGATTCTGTCATAATTATATTCATATCTACTTGTGCTGAACTGTCACTATGATAATCAAAATCAACCATTACTAAATTATCAATAAGCCCAACACTCACTCCTGCAACTAATTCAGTCATCGGATTCTTTAATAATTTACCTTGTTTATACATTTTTTCAAATGCTATATATAAAGCTACAGATGCACCGGAAATTGAGGCAGTTCTCGTTCCACCATCCGCTTGAATTACATCACAATCAATAAATACGGTCATTCCTTCTATTAGAGTTAAATCAACAACTGACCTAAGTGACCTTCCTATTAATCTTTGAATCTCAGCTGTTCTTCCACTAATCTTGCCTGAATTTACTTCACGGCGACTACGGGTATGTGTTGAACGAGGTAACATACTATATTCAGCAGTAATCCAACCTTTACCTGAATCTTTTAAGAATTGAGGGACGCCGTTTTCAATACTTATATTACACAATACTTTTGTGTTTCCTGTTTCTATTAAAACTGAACTTTCTGCATACAATGTATAATCTGTAGATATTTTTATTGGTCTTTGCATTTAATATTCCTTTATGATATATATTCAAAATTTAAAGTGTATTTACCATTATTTGAACTTTTTATAACATTTTTCATCTCAAGCATAAATAAAATTTCTGATAGCTGACCAATATCAAAATCAGAATTTACTAGCAGTTGATCAACATGAGCTTCATTAGAATTTAACTTGATTATTTCAATTATTGCTTTCTCAGAATCTGTTATACTTACTTTTTTTAAAAATTTTTTATCACTTATTTTCTTCTTCCCGAAATCTTGACTAATATCATCAGGAGTTAAAATAATTCTTGCTCCATTTTGAATTAAGCTATTTGGTCCTTCAGATTCGGACTTATTTATATCTCCGGGTAAAGCATAGACATCCTTATTTTGTTCGATTGCATAATGAGCAGTAATCATTGCACCTGACTGCTTTTTACCTTCAATAACACATACAGCTTTTGCAAGTCCTGAAATTATTCTGTTTCTTTGCGGAAAATGATGCTTTTCGAACGGAGTACAAGGTAGATTTTCAGAAACAATTAAACCATCATTATCAATTATTTGCTTGGATAATACTTTATTTTGAGGAGGATAAATTATGTCAAGCCCACAAGCTAAAACAGCTATAGTTAAACCATGAAGTTCTAAAGCTTTTTTATGTGCTAAAGAATCAATACCTAAAGCAAGGCCACTTGTAATTATGAAATTATTGTCAACTAATGATTCAGTAATCTTTTCAGTATAATGCTTGCCATAATGTGAAGGTTTTCTTGTCCCTACAATAGCAATGTTATTTAACTCGTTTAGTAAGTCAATATTGCCAAAGGCATTAATGAATAAAGGAGCTTGAAAGATATTTTTCAGTTGTTCGGGATAATCTTTATCAAGAATTGATATAAAATGATATTTGACAGAACATTTCGTGTTTCTATATTCTATAAAATCACATATTTTATCCCAATACGGTGGGTCAATATCGGACTTTAGAATAGATTTAACACTATCATTAACATATTTGACACTATCCCATATCGATGAATCAAAACCTATATAATTTATTGGATTCCCATACTCATTAACAAGTTTATGTGCAATAGCATTGCCAATAGTTTTAGTAGATAAGAGCCTATACCAAGCTTTAATATTTTTTAACAGGTCCATTTATTATTCTGTATAATTTTTCTTTAAGAGTCTGCAGATTATAATTCGCAACACTTGAAATAGCGATGAAATTATCAGGATTTTCTTTTTTAAACTGAGATTTTACCTCAATAAATTTATCTTCTCGTTCTTCAACAGGCAATAAATCTAGTTTACTAAAAGCAATTATATGCTCTTTTTGATCTAGTTTATTATCGTACAAGTGTAGTTCTTTTTTTAGAATTTGGTAGTCTTCATAAGGATTTAAACTTGTTATGTCTAGTAGAAACAATAAAATATTAGTTCTCTGAATATGTCTTAAAAATTGAATACCTAAACCCTTTCCATCGTGAGCACCTTCAATCAAACCGGGTATATCTGCCATTACAAATGAACGCAAATCATCAACATAAACAACTCCAAGCATTGGTTCCAGAGTAGTGAACTGGTAATCGGCTATTTTTGGTCTAGCTCCTGAAATAGATGCTAATAGAGTTGATTTTCCCACATTTGGAAAACCGACTAAACCTACATCAGCCATTAACTTCAACTCTAGTTCTAAGTCAAGCGATTCTCCTGTTTTACCGTCAGTAGCGTAACGAGGTGCTTGGTTTGTACTCGTTGTGAATGATAAATTGCCTCTACCACCATAACCTCCTTTTGCGATGATAACTTCTTCATTATGCGTTGTTATCTCTCTTAGCTTTTCTCTGGAGTCACCCTTAACTGTATAAATTACAGTACCCAATGGTAATTTAATTACTAAGTCATCACCATAAGCCCCATTTTTATTAGTGCCTTGACCGGATTCGCCATTTTTTGCTTTAAAAAGTTTTACATATCTAAACTGGATAAGAGTGTTAATATTCTCATCGCCTATAAATACGATGTCTCCACCTTTACCACCATCTCCCCCGTCCGGTCCGCCTTTTGGTGAAAACTTCTCTCTTCTAAAACTAATACACCCGTGTCCACCATTTCCTGCTTCTATTCTAATTCTAGCAAAGTCTATAAACATATTTTATCCTATTCTATTTTTTTTCATCTTTTCAGTTTTTAGTTATTTAGTCAAGTACATTTTTCATATATACAATAAAAGTCATTCAAAAAATTCCTAATCAATGGCTGATTATTACTAATCACAAGAAATTTGGATAACTATAATTAATGACTTTTTTTAAACAACATAGTGATAATTAGGTTTCTTATATATTCTGATGAATTTTATTTTTTTACTTGCCATATTTTTATCTTTAAAATACTTAGTTTATTATGAATCTATTTTTTAGAATATTAATAATCTTTACTTGTTGTATTTTACTCACTTATTGTCATAAATCGGATATAGAGAAAGAAAAATATCCCGATTTAACAAATTTATTTTCATCAGCAGATAGAATTATTCAAAGCAGAACAAATCTTGATTCCTTACTCGTAATTTCTGAAATAATCATAAATAACAACAAACATGAGCTAGTTTCTGACTTAAATTATTTAGGTTTAGCTTATAAGTATAAAGGAATTTATTACTATTTTACCGGTGAATTTTCAGATGCTGCATCATATTATGATCAAGCCATAAAAATATTTATTAAAACTAATAATTATTTAGAGCTAAATCGTGTCTATAGTAACCAAGGTCTTGTTTTATTAGAATTGAATGAGTATGAAAAAGCATTAGAAAATCTTCTTTATGCAGCAAAAATTGATGAAAATTACTTAGACGGCAAATCACTTGACAGAGTTTATGTAAACATAGGAAATACCTATTTTAGAATAAATAATATTGTATATGCCCATGATTATTTCTTAAAGGCTCAAGTAATAGCAAATAAATATGATAATTTATTTATTGAGATGAACGCATTGATTAATTTAATTTCTACCTATAGCTATTTGAATGATTTTGAAAATGCCATTGTATCTGCTCTTAGAGCAGAAAAAATTGCCATATCTAATGAGAGTTATTACTATCTTGGTACAATTTACAATAATCTTGCGACAGTATATGAAACTCTAAATGAACATGAAAAAAGTTTTATATATTACAAAAAATCTTTTGATATAAGAGAGCAAATCAATGAGCCGGAAGAACTAATAAAAACAATAGGTAATATCATTGCATCATTGACCTTTCTTTCAAGATTTGATGAAGCAGAACAATACAGACAACTCATTTATAGCTTATCAGAAGAAAATCAAATCAAACTGGAATCATTTAAAAATTTTGACACTATTGGAGACTATTATTTTAATATTTCTAATTATAGAAAAGCTGCTGAAATTTATAAGCAAACTCTAATAACTTCATTAACCAATTTTGATTTGAAAATCCATCAACAAATTGCAGATTTAGAAAAAAAGTATGATTCTGAGAGAAAAGATATAAAAATAGACTTATTGGAGAAAGAATCAGAATTAAATAGATTGAAATA
>CAZJNG010000081.1:0-8498 GCA_964547265.1 uncultured Candidatus Cloacimonadota bacterium
GCCTCAGGAAAGTCAGATTTAGCAGTTAATCTGTGTAAAGCATTGGATACTGAGCTTATTTCGGCAGATTCAAGACAGGTTTACAAATATATGGATATTGGAACTGCCAAACCTGAGAAGAAAACACAACAAGAAGTAAGGCATCATTTGATAGACATAATAGAACCGACACAAAAATACAGTACCGGCAACTTTTTAAAAGATTCAGAGAAGATAATTGAAGAACTGCATCAAAAAGGTAAAATACCCATTATCTGCGGTGGTTCAATGCTCTATATTAAGAATTTAATTTCAGGTATTTCAGAGATTCCTGACATTCCTGATGATGTCATTAGTTTTGTAAAACAGTTATTTGAAGAGAAACCATTAGATCATCTATATAAAGAGGTTTTGCTTATTGATAAATTTTTTGCTGAAAGGATTTCTCCGACAGATAAGCAAAGAATATCAAGGGCTTTGGAAGTATGGTACGCTTTTAAAAGACCATTAAGTGATTTTTGGAATGATAAAAACGCTAACAAGCTAAAGTATAAACCTTTTCAAATCTTTATGGATATAGACAGAATCAAACTTTATGACAGGATAAACAAAAGAATGCAGTTCATGATAAATAAGGGTCTCATTGAAGAAATATACCACCTTTTGACTATGGGATATAAGCATGACAGCCCCGGCTTTAAAAGTGTCGGCTATGCAGAGTTTCTGCCATATATAGTAGATAAACAATTGCAAGATATAAATATACAACAAGATGTCATTGATTTAGCTGCTCAACATACCCGAAATTATGCTAAAAGGCAGTTGACCTGGTATAAAAAGCTGAATTTTGAATTTGCTATTTCGACAGAAACGATTAATATATCATATATGATAAGTATTATTAGACAATTTTTTGATCTTTAAGGAGAAATAATGTTTGAAGATATCAATTTAATGTATTTTGATGGGAGATAATCATGATTATTGCAAAAGTTAATGACGAGTATATTACTGATATTCAAGCAAAACTCGAATTAACAAGACTGGTACATCTCCAACATCAAGGTTTTTCAATCTTTGAACTAAAAAATAACCTCATACAACACCTTATAAACCATTGCCTTATAAACCAAATTGCTAAAAAACAAAATTTCGATATTTCTGATGACGAGTCAGAAGAAGTTTATATTGAGTTTTTATTAAATTTTGACAGTCTTGAATATTATAGACAGTTTTTAGATTTTCATGCTTTTAACGAAAATCAGATTAAAGAGTATTTGAGAAGTATCTATAGAGTCAAAAATTATATTAAAATTCTACTCAGTAAAGAAATGCACTCAAACGAAAACCTGATTAACGATGTTCTTGATGATTTTAAAGACTGCATCAAAGAAGAAAAAGCAGTCAGAATTTCTCATATTTTAATAAAAAAAACAGATGATACAGGTAGAAAAAAAATTAACGAGATTTATAAAAAAATAAAAGATAAAGATTCATTTTCACAATTAGCATTAGATTGCTCAGATTGTAAAAGTCAATGTAGTGGCGGAGATATGGGCTTTATCTATAAAGGAGAGCTTCTTCCTGAAATTGATAAAGTAGCATTTTCCTTAAAAATTAATGAAATTTCAGAACCATTCAAAAGCAAATATGGTTATCATGTTATAATGGTTACCGACATAAAGAAATATGAAAAAAAATGTTATGAAAACTTTAAAGATGCCCTGTTTAAAAGAACTGTTGCTATAGAAGCAGAACTGAAAATTAATAGAATCTTTAAAGAAATAAGAAAAAACGCTGTTATAGAAATTTATAAAACTATATTTGATTAACCAAATACTAAAAACATCAGGAGGACAAATGTTAATAGATTTACTCAACAAAAGACAATCTTACAGAGCAATAGATAAAATTGAAATTACTGATAATATAATTAATGAATTGGCTATAGCCGCTTCAAAAGCACCCTCATGTTATAACAAACAACCTTGGAATTTCGTATTTGTCAGAAACGAAGATCAATTAATAAAACTTCGATTAGGGCTATCAAAAGGTAATGAATGGGCTTATAATGCTCCTTTATTTATTGCTGTATATGCTGATAAAAATGCAGATTGTATTGTCGCCAACAGAGAATATTATCTTTTTGATACAGGTATGTCTGTCATGAACTTAATGCTTCGTGCAGTTGAGATGGATTTAGTTGTTCATCCGATTGCAGGATATGATGAACATATATTTAAAAATATTCTCGGTATTAAAGATAAATATAATCTGATAACCGTAGTTGTTGTTGGAAAGAAAGCAGATAAAATTCCTGAATTCTTTAACGACGAAATGATTGCAATGGAAAATTATCCATCTCCTCGCAAAGAATTAAAAGAAATAATGTCTATAGATAAAGTTGAATAAATGTAAATTAAAGTTTAAACACAAAAAAGCCGAAACAAATGTTTCGGCTGATTTTTTTTTTAAAGCTTAGCTCTTTATCTTTTAGCTAATTCTCTGTCGAGCATGAAAAGACCATTACCTTTATCACCAATCATATCAAGATAGTTAATGATTTTTTCTACTGAAGCTTCTTCTTCTACTTGCTCATCAACAAACCAGATTAAGAAATTTTTAGTTGCATGGTCATTAGTTTCGATAGCTAAGTCCATTAAGTCATTAATTGATTTTGTTACAAATTGTTCATGTTGTAATGCTTGTTCAAAGATTGTCTTGACGCTTGAACTGTCGAAATTAGGTTTTTCTATCTTATCTATAACAACTGAATTACCTCTTTCAACGAGATATTTCAGTATTTTCATACCATGCTGATGTTCTTCTTCGGCTTGTTTGTACATCCAGTTAGCGAATCCTTCCAGATTTTGGTCTTCAAAGTGAACAGCCATAGCAAGATAAAGGTATTCAGAATAAAATTCTTTAGCTATTTGTTCATTCAATCCATTACTGAGTTTGTCATTAATTTTCATTGTTTCCTCCATTAGTTTTCTTTACTCTATAAAATAAGATAAAATGGTAAAAAAGCAATATAATTTTTTACATTTTATTTTTAATTTGAGGGATTAGAGTTTCTGTTATTTGGTTTAATTGTTCTGATGATGGGATGTATTGTGCTTTTATCATATCCATAGTTTCAAAACCACATTCTTTTAATATGTTATCAACAATTCCAATACTCTGGCCACCCCAACCGTAAGAACCAAAAGCTAAACCATAACGATCTTTAGGAGCAAGACCTTTCATATAGGTTAAAAATGCTGAGACTGTTGGCAGGATGTTATTATTTAAAGTTGGAGAACCGACACAAATATATTTTGCAGTAATGAGTTCTGTCATAATGTCTGAAATATGATTATATTGAAGATTACACATGTGAACAGGTATTTCCAGTTGTTCAAATGCTTCTCTAATTGCCTGAGCCATTTTTTCAGTTGATTTCCACATAGTATCATAAATGACTACTGCTCTTTCTTCTGCTTGATTTGAAGACCATTTAACATACTCATTAACTATCTCAGGAATAAATTTTCGCCATATCAATCCATGACTTGGGCAGATTGTCTTAATATCTAATCCTGAAGCTGCTTTTAATACATTTTGCACTTGTTTACCATAAGGTAAAACTATATTAGCATAATATTTTCTGGCTTCTTCAAGAGTTATATTAACCGGGAATTCATCATCAAATCTCTCAGAAGAAGCTATGTGTTGACCAAAGGCATCATTAGAAAATAAAATCTTTTCCTCTTCGCACCAAGAAACCATATTATCAGGCCAGTGTACCATAGGAGTTAAAACGAATTGCATGTTTCTTATGCCAAGATTTAAAGTTTCTCCGGATTGTACAGAATGGAAGTTCCAGTCTTCTTTGTAATGCATTCTAAGCCCTTTTTCTCCATTTGGAGAAGTATAAATTTTGGCATTAGGAATTAATTTCATAAGCATGGGTAAAGAACTTGAATGGTCCATTTCGACATGATTTTGAATGATATAGTCAATCTTGGTGGGGTCAATAACGCTTGAAATTCTTTCAATCATTTCATCATATAAATAATATTTTACATTATCTATCAAGGTTATCTTTTCGTCAATAATCAAATAAGCGTTATAGGTTGAGCCTCTTTGAGTTAAATATCCATGAAAGTTTCTTAAGTCCCAATCAATACCGCCAACCCAATAAATATTTTCTGTGATTTTTATTGCTTTCATAAGCTTCCTCCAAAAATTGTTAAGTTTAATTAAAATATATTCGTAAAATCAAAACAAGCAAGTATTAATTATAAAATTATGAAGTTAATCGGCTTTGTGAGCCTTATCATTAACTCATAAATTTTTCAGCATAAAAACCGGACAACTAGTCCGCTTTTCTTTTTAAGAAGATAATGAACCAAACTTAATTAATTTAAAAACCAGAGTATTAAGGTTTTATGTTATTGTGTCAGCCTCAAATTTTGATCAACAAGGTGCATGTTTTCATATCTGGGGAAATCTCTTTTAATCGCTTGTAAGATACTTCTTGCTTGATCTTTTCGGTTTTGTTGTATCCAGGTCATCGCAATTTTTAACTGAGAATCAACAAATTTATTGGAATTAGGATAGTTTTCTTGTACTTGTTGAAAGGCTAATCTTGCAGCAGAAAAATCAGCTAAAGCATAATAAGATTCACCGATCCAGTATTGAGAATTGGCAGCAAGATCATGATTCGGAGCTTGTTCAATTATTGATTGAAAGCCTCTAATTGCCGAAGGGTAATCTTTTAGATTATAAAATCTTCTGGCTTCATCATAGGTTGATTGAATATTTGTGCTTCTTGAAGTGACCACAGGAGTTGTGCTTTCTACAACAGTGATTGCCGGTCTTTGTGCAGGGGGTTCTGCGGTAGTTCTTCTTGTTCCTGTGTTTGATTCAAGTACACTGATTCTGTTATTTAAGGCTTGAATTTGATTATTAAGTTGATTGTTTTGATCTCTAAGGGTTTCAGGATCAACATTAAGATTGTTGAGCAGTTCTTCAAGGTGTGCAATCTTTTCTTCTTGAGTTTGCAAAGTATTGTTAATTTTTTGAATATCATTTTTTGAAACTGCACAGCCTGTCAGAACAACAAACACAATTATGCTGAAAATTATTCTTTTCATTTTCTACCTCCATTTTTTAAAGTAAATTATGTTTTTAAAACTATTTTTGTCAAGCAAAAAAAAAATATTGACAAAGTGATTTTACTAAGCTATACTTAATTTATGAAAAAATTGATTATATTATCCGTTATATTAGTTAATATATTTAACCTGTATGCAGTTAAAAATGTTTTTATTCTGCACTCATATAGTTCCTTTTCTGCATGGACTCAGCGGATTCATCAGGGATTTATGAACAGAATTAGCACTCACGGAGATTCTTTGTTATTAACTGTTGAGTATCTTGATTTTAAAGGAAGATATAATGCCTTAAGCTTCGACGACATTCATGAATATTATAACTTGAAATTTAAAGATTATGTTCCTGATTTAGTCTTTTGTAGCGATGATGAAGCCTTAGATTTTATGCTAAAGTATAGGGCTTTAGATAAAAAAAATACACTCTTCAGTCGAGATATACCAATTGTGGCTTGTGGAATAAACTTTTATAATGAATCATTATTATCTCTCTATGAAAACTTGTCTATAGTTAAAGAAGAGATAAGCTTACGAGATAATATTGAGCTTGCTGTCAGGCTGTTGCCTGAATCTGAGAAATTATATTTTTTAACTGATAAAAGTGAATACGGAGATAAAATAACCATAAACATCATGAATATCATGTCAGAAATCAAACCTAAAATTGACTATGAAATTATTTCTTTAGGGTTCGTTCATGAACTGGATAGCATGAAAATAGATACTGACTTAAAGCCAATAATATTCCATTTGATTTTACAAATTAAAACCGATGACAATAAACTTTTTAGTTTAGCAAAAATACCTTATTTATTGCTAGAGGAAATAGATTATCCGATTTTTACTTTCTGGAAAGACTTTCTTGTGCCGGGTATCATTGGAGGTAAGCTAATAAATCCTTATGAACAGGGCGTAACGGCAGCTATTCTTATTGAACAGATACTATTAAAAAATATGCCGTCTAATTCAGTTAAACAGACAGAAAGTCCGAATAGGTTTTATTTTGACGATTCAGCTTTAAAAAAGTTTAACATCAAAAAGAATACTTTACCTGTCGGTTATAATATTATAAATACTCCTCATATTTTCAAAGAGTACTATAAAATAATTAATTATTTAGTCATAACTATAATCTTTATTTCAATATTGGTGGTTATCTTGATTCTCGAAAATATCAAACGAAATAAGATTCAAGAGAAATTATACCAATCAAAATTGTTATTTGATTTTGTTTCTGACCATACTGATGAAGTTATTTGGCTAATGAATCAAGACAGAAAATTCTTCTTTTTAACTCCTGTAGCTGAAAGAAAATTTGGCTACAGTTTAGACGAACTTAAAACTGTTGAATTAGAAAGATTGCTTGATAACTATCCAAAGGTTTTTCATGATAAGTATCTCGAAGCTGTTGACAAACTCCTTTCGAATGAAAAAAATAAAGAATCAGAAGACAATGTTTTTAAAGAAGAAATACTTCGTTTTGAATTACCAATAAAAACTGCCTATGAAGACACCGTTTGGGGTGATATAACAATAAAACTTTTACCCGGCGAGGAGAAAGGTTCGTTTTGGGTATTAGGAGCTATCCATGATGTTACTAATATAAAAAAGGTACAGTCAGAGTTAATAAATACTCTCAAAGAAAAGGAGTTACTGTTAAAAGAAGTACATCACAGAGTTAAAAATAATCTGCAAATTATTACTACCTTGATTCAATTGCAGCATGATAAATTTTATGATAAAGATTGGAATGATTCTTTAAAAGATATACAGTCTCGAATTCAGGCTATTTCTTATATACATCAAAAGATATATAGTTCTAACAATTTTGCTTTTATCAGTTTTGACGAATATATTAAAGAAATTTCTTACAAATTGATTTCACTATATACTAATAAATATATTAAAATAGATTTTCACATGGATAAGGTAAACCTGCCTTTAGAATATTGCGTATCGTTGGCGATGGTTTATCATGAAGTATTTACAAATGCTGTAAAATATTCACCTAGAAGCCTTAAGGTTTTGGATTTATCGGTTAATCTGTATAAGGAAGAATTAAACTCTTTTAATACAAATACCGGAATAAAACATTTTTCTGAAAGCAAGAAAAAGGATGAAATATTATATTTAATTGTCAAAGATAAAGGAGATGGTTTCCCTGATGGTTTTAATTTAAATGAAGCAAAGACAATAGGTTTAAGCTTAATCAGCAATATTGTTTTAAATCTTAATGGTAAAATCTCAGCGTATAATGATCAAGGAGCTGTCGTTAAAATTGCTATACCTTTAAAAGGAGTACAGTATGCATAAAATTTTAATAGTAGAGGATGAGTTTATAATTGGTTTTGGTATTCAGCATATACTGGAAAAGAATAATTATCAGGTATGCGGTATTTATGGAAAGGGTGAAGAAGCAATTCAAAAAGCTTTTGAACTTAAACCCTCACTTATTCTAATGGATATTAATCTTTCCGGTGATATTGATGGTATCGAAGCTGCAGAAGAAATAAGAAAACATCTAAATTTACCTATAATTTTCTTGACTTCCTATGTTGATAATCTGACTGTAACAAGAGCAAAAAAATCTGAACCATTTGCATATTTGGTTAAGCCGGTTGATTCAAAGGAACTCTTGATAACAATTGAGATGGCATTATACAAATTTGAAATGCAAAAGATTATTACGGATAAAGAAAACTGGTTTAGGTCGGTATTAAGACATCTCAGCGACGGTGTTATAGCTACATTCAATGATTTTAGGATTAAATTTTTTAATGATTCTGCAGCTGAAATCTTTCCGAATCTATCAGACTTGCACTTTAACAGTGTATTTGATCTGAGCCTGAAAGGTTATGATAATAGAGAATTATTATCAATTGATGATTTTGTGTTAAATCAAACTACAAATATTAAATACCTGGACAAATATCTTGAAATAACGGTTAATAAAATTATAAATGAGAAGTTTGAACCTACAGGATATGTGTTTGTTATCAAAGATGTTTCACAAAAAATTCAACTGGAGAATGAAAAAGAACAAAGCCTTAGAGAATTAAAAAAAGCACTTAATGAACTAAAAAGGATAGGAAGACAAACCGTTGTATGTAGTTATTGCAATAAAATCAAAGATAAAAATGATAACTGGGTTAATCTTGCCGAGCCTTTTAATGATAAAGATAATGTGCAAATAACTCATGGTATATGCCCGGATTGCCTAAAATCTATATACCCTGATAAAGCTCAAAAAATTCTTTTGGAAGAATAGCAATATCTACTTTTAAAGGATAATTTCTTTATCTACAAAGCGAGAGTTCATTATATTGGCAACCCCCATATAATTTACATTGAAGGTTAGTG
>CAZJNG010000082.1:0-8439 GCA_964547265.1 uncultured Candidatus Cloacimonadota bacterium
TGCAATATTTACAAGAATCAGCCATGATTATTATTGATTCAACATTGTTATCAAAAAAAGAAATTATCTTTTTTAAACTTTTAAAATTAAGCTTTCCTATCGTAACTATAGCTGATTATAACCAAAACAATTGCAGTGAATCTTTTATCATAATAACACAAAATAACGCACAAGATCTTGTCAATCAACAATTATGTAAATCATTTAACAAAATCAATAAAAAGAATTTGCTAAAAAACACCTATGAGGAGTTTAAGAGCTATTTTAATTAAGATATTACTAAATATTTTTGACTTTATAACAAGACTTGTTTTTAGACAACAAAAGAATAATTTGATTAAAATCAAAAATTTTTCTTGACAATAATTCGAAAAATTGTTTTTATCATTTTATGGTAGCCATCTTATAATATCAAGGAGAAACGATGTCCGAGAACACAATACAAGATTTATTTAAGCTTACAATGCCTGAATTACATAAAATCGCTAAAGAGAAAGAAATAAAAGCCTATGCTTCTTATAAAAAGAACGACTTAATATATAAAATTTTTGAAGATAATTCTATAAGTCAAGGGTTAGCATTTGCTACCGGATGTCTTGAAATAATAGATGAAGGATATGGTTTTTTAAGATTTCCAAATAATAATTATCTTGCCAGAAAAGATGATATTTATGTTTCTAATGCCCAAATTAAAAAATTTAATCTTAAAAAAGGTCACATGCTGTCAGGTCCGGTTAAAGCACCTAAAGATGATGAAAAATATTTCTCCTTACTCAATATTGATATGATTAATTATGATGACCCTGAAAAAGTTATGCCTCTAACACCTTTTGAAGAACTAACACCTTATTACCCGGAAGAAAGACTCATTCTTGAGATTAGTAAACAAAAACTGGCTGACTTAAATTTCAAGGTCGATACTATATCCACAAGAATAGTAAATCTCTTTACTCCTATAGGTAAAGGACAAAGAGGTCTTATTGTCGCAGCACCAAGAACAGGTAAAACTGTACTTATGCAAAATATAACAAATACTATTTTAATTAACCACCCTGAAGTTTATGTGATTGTTCTTCTAATCGACGAACGACCAGAAGAAGTCACTGAAATGAAAAAGATTATTTATCCCGGAAATTCTGAAGTTTTAAGTTCTACTTTCGACGAAACTGCAAAGAATCATATACAAGTAGCAGAAATGGCTATTGAAAAAGCAAAACGAATGGTCGAAATGGGACAAGATGTAGTGATCGTTTTAGACAGTATCACAAGACTTGCCAGAGCGTATAATAACAGTTCTCCTTCATCAGGTAAAATCATGTCAGGAGGTATTGAATCCAACGCTCTTCACAGACCAAAAAGATTTTTCGGTTCTGCAAGAAATACATTAGAATCAGGTTCTTTAACTATTATAGCTACTGCTTTGGTTGATACCGGCAGTAGAATGGACCAGGTTATATTTGAAGAATTTAAAGGTACCGGTAATATGGAACTTGTCTTAGACAGAACTATCTCTGATTTAAGACTATATCCGGCAATAGATTTAATCAAATCTGGAACAAGACGCGAGGAACTTCTATTATCAGATTTAGAATTAAGCCGTATGTTTGTATTAAGAAAATTCCTAAAAACACTTAGTCCGGTTCAAGGCATTGAAACACTTAGAGGTAAGATGAAAGAAACTAAGGATAATTTCACCTTACTTAAAAGTATGAGTAGCTAGTGGAAATTTTATCACCCGCAGGTAATTTAGAAAAATTAAAATACGCAATCAATTACGGAGCTGATGCTGTCTATGCAGGCAGTCAAGATTTTAGTCTTCGTGCAAAAGCTGATAATTTCTCTGATGAAGACTTGCTCGAGGCAGTTAATTACTGCCATAAAAATAATAAAAAACTGTTCGTTCCTTTGAATATCTATGCTCATAACAGACATTATCATGGAATGAAAAATTATATACAAAAACTACAATCTGCAAATGTGGATGCAGTTATTGTTTCTGACTTAGGTGTGCTGGATTTAGTAAAAACAGTCGCACCAAAATTAAATATTCATATCAGTACTCAAGCAAATATCTGCTCCATTAATGCAGTAAAAGCATATCAAAAATTAGGAGCAAAAAGAATAATTCTAGCCAGAGAGCTTACATTTAATGAAATAAAAGAGATTAGACAAGCTTGTCCTGATATTGAGTTAGAAATGTTTGTTCATGGTGCAATGTGTATTTCATATTCAGGAAGATGCTTGTTAAGTTCCTACCTTAACAATAGAAGTGCTAATCTAGGCGAATGTACTCAGGTTTGTCGTTGGAAATATAGTCTTGTTGAAGAAAGCAGACCCGGAGAATTTTTCCCTATTGATGAAGACGAACATGGATTCTACTTCATGAACTCTAAAGACTTATGCCTTTTTAACAAACTTGAAAATATTTATAATGCAGGTATTGATAGCATTAAAATTGAAGGCAGAATGAAAAGCATTTCTTATGTTTCCACCATTACAAGAGCTTACAAAGCAAAATTAGAAAGCATAACAAATAAGCAGGATTTTGATTTAAATTTTTGGAATCAAGAACTCAACAATGTAAGTCACAGAATCTACACAGAGGCATTTTTTGATGGCTTTGACTCAATACATACTCAAAATTATGATAGTTCTACCTACATTAGAGATTATCAATTTGTTGGGAATATAATTGATATTCACCAATCTAATGAAGAATCAGTTATTACAGTTAAATCATTCTATAAAATTGAAAAGAATGACGAGTTAGAAATTATCTTTCCTAACTATAAAAATGATATAATAGTCCAAAATGTACAACCTTATGATGAAAATATGAATGAAATTTTATTTACAAAACCAAACTCAGTTTTTAAACTAAAAATTCCTAATAAAAACTTACCTGAATATGGAATTGTACGAAAAAAGATTTAAAAAGGAGGCACAATGTCTTATATTGAATGGAATGATACTTACAGTGTAAAGATTAATGAGATTGATGAACAACATAAAAAATTAATTTCTCTTATAAATGAGTTACATAATGCTATGTCAAAAGGGAAAAGTAAAGAAATACTAGAATCTATTCTTTCCGGTTTAGTTGACTATACTGTAGAACACTTTAGTACTGAAGAAAAATATATGGATAAATTTAATTATCCCGACAGTTTAATGCATAAAAAAGAACATCAAACATTCGTTAGGCAAGTTCAGGAATATCAGGAAAAACTAAAAGACAAAAACTTTTTACTATCAATTCAAGTAATGAATTTTTTAAAAGATTGGTTGCTAAATCATATATTAGGATTAGATAAAAAGTATTCAGATTTGTTTATTGAAAATGGACTAAAGTAATTTAATTATGTTTCGTAAGACAGTTTTTAGCCTTATAATATTTTTTGTTTGCTTGTATAATCTAGTTTGCCAAGAGAATGAAATAACACAGATTGAGTCCTTGTTTAAAAGTGGAATGTTGACCGGCAATCATAATGCTTTAGTAAGTAAAACAACAGATTCTGCAGAAGTTTTAGCTGCTAAAACTTACTATAAAGCTCTATTTAACAAGAATATTCAAGAATCCTTACTCTTACATACCGATAATTTCACTAAACACAGCAAACAGTTTTATGGTCAGTTATCAGGATTACAATTATCTTTGATTGATTTTATTAATAAAGAATATTTAAAAGCTTTGAATAAGCTAGACAAAATTAACCATGAAGATATCCTTGATGCAGTTTACTGGAAAGCAAAGATTAATCAGAATCTTCAAAAATATCATGAAGCAACAAATATTTCATTATCATTTATAAAGAAATCACCCTCTCATAATAAAACACCTTATCATTGGTTGATTGTCCTTGAATCTGCATACTATACAAAGAACTTAAAGTCTTTTGAAAAGTATTATAACGACTTTTCTAAACACTCTGAATTTAGTAACTACCAAGCATACTTAATGATCTATCTAGGGATCCTTTATGAAACAATAGATAAGCAACCGAACATCAAAAAGGCATCTGAAATATACTTATCAATCATTAATATTTTCCCTGAAAGTCAGTACAGGATTCAAGCTGAAGACAGGTTGTTTGCTTTACGAGATCCCTCAAAAAGTGATAATACCGTAATAACCCCATTACCGCCGGTAAGTAATATCCCGGTTTTTAACAATAAAATTGTGTCAAGATACGATCAGTTAGATAAAAAGAAATTTTACTTACAGTTTGGTGTATTCAGTACGCAAAAAGCAGCGGATAATTATAAATCAACTCTTGATAAATCAGCAATAACAAGCTTTGTCATTACAAAACCTGTATCAGGTAAAACTATGTATGCAGTCATTCAAGGACCATTTGAAAAACGAACTGAAGCCTCAGAGTATCAAAAATTGCACACTTCAAAGAATTATCAATCATTTCCTTTTTTTGTTGATTAAACCTTTATGAGTAAAGACAAATTAACTCCATTGATGCAGCAGTATTGGGATGTTAAGTCAAAACATCCGGACAAAATTTTACTCTTTAGGATGGGTGATTTTTATGAAACATTTTATGATGATGCCAAAACTGCCTCCAAAATTCTCGGAATAACTCTAACTTCAAGAAACAAATCTTCAGACGAAGCACCTGCTTTAGCGGGTTTTCCATATCATGCTCTTGATACTTATCTTGACAAACTGGTAAAAGCCGGGCAGAAGGTTGTCATTTGTGAACAAGTTGAAGATCCCAAACAAGCAAAAGGCTTAGTTAAAAGAGATGTAGTAGAAATTATTACACCCGGAGCAATTTTAGATGAAAAACTATTAAACGGAAAAAATAATAATTTCCTTTGTTCTGTCTATCTTGATATTGAAAAAAACAAGTCAGGAGTCTCTTTTCTTGACTTATCGACAGGAGATTTTATATATTCTGAGTTTAATGTTGAAAATTTGAGAGATGAACTTTTAAGACAATCTCCCCGTGAGATATTGGTTCAAAACCAAGATAATCATTCTTTTATAGAACATTTAAAGTTATCATATTCCCATTCAGTAAGTATAAACGATAATTGGCATTATGATTATAAGGATGCCAAAAAACTTTTAAAAGAACATTTCCATATACAATCTATGGAAAGTATCGGCGGAAATAATAAACACTGTGCCGTAATATCTGCAGCGGCTGCTCTTGCTTATGTAAAAGAACTCAGGAAAGAAGAATTATCACATATAGCTACAATCAGGTTTTATTCAATTGATAAATTTATGATGATTGATGAAACTACAAGAAGAAACCTTGAACTTTTTACCACTATGCGAAGCAATAAAATTGAAGGAAGTTTAATTGATATTATTGACGAGACAAAAACTCCAATGGGTTCAAGACTTCTTTATCAATGGTTAAGCTATCCTTTGATTAATTTAGAGCAAATTAAATTAAGACAAAATGCAGTTCAAGACTTGAAAGACAATATAGCCTGGACTAAAGATTTAAGAGAAATATTACAAGAAATTGGAGATTTGAGTAGAATTATCAGTAAATTGGCTACTCAAAAAGTTAATCCAAGAGATTTACATACCTTAGCAAACTTTCTTGAATCTTCTCCCGGAATCATTCAAATACTAGATAATTACAATGCTGATATTTTAAAAGATTTAAAGTTAAAAATTGGAGATTTCTCTGAAATAGTATCTTTAATCAGAAAGACTCTTTTACCACATCCTGTTATGACCATTACTGAAGGCAATATTATAAACGATAGTATCCACCCTGAGCTTGATGAATTAAGGATGATTTCCAAAGATGGTAAAAGTTGGATTGCCAGTCTCGAAGAATCAGAAAAACAAAATACCGGTATTAGTAGTTTGAAGATTGGTTTTAATAAAGTTTTTGGATATTACATCGAAGTAACTAATCTTCATAAAGATAAAGTTCCTGATAATTATATTTGCAAACAAACTTTAGTTAATTGTCAAAGATATATATCGCCCATCTTAAAAGAACATGAATCAAGAGTTTTAGGAGCTGAAGAAAGAATTAAAAATATTGAATATGAGATATTTTGTGAGTTACGAAAAACCTTAAGCACTAAAGTTGATATTTTACTTGAATATGTTGAAATTATTTCTCAATTAGATGTTTTAGCAAATTTCGGTTTTATTAGTTGGCAAAACAATTACACTAAACCTGATTACAACTCACAGGGAGAGCTGACGATAAATTCATGTCGTCATCCTGTGATAGAGAAATTGCTTACCGAAGAAAGATTTATTCCAAATGATGTATATTTAAATAATGAAGATTTTAAAATTGCTTTAATAACAGGTCCGAATATGGCGGGTAAATCCACTTATTTAAGGCAGATAGGTTTATGTATAATACTTGCTCAGACAGGTTGTTTTATACCTTGTGATTATGCTTCATTGCCAGTATTTGACAGGGTCTTTACTCGAGTAGGAGCATCAGATAATTTAGCTATGGGTCAAAGTACATTCTTAGTTGAGATGATAGAAACCTCAAATATTTTGCATTCTGCAACACCTGACTCATTAATTTTGCTGGATGAGATAGGAAGAGGCACCAGTACCTTTGACGGACTTTCACTTGCTTGGGCTATTGTAGAATTCATTCATAATAATAAAAAAGTATCTGCTAAGACCTTATTTGCAACTCACTATCATGAGCTTACAGAACTCGAAAATATCCTTTCCGGAGTTAAAAACTTTAATGTCTCAGTAAAAGAATGGAATGATGAAATTGTCTTTGTTAGAAAAATTGAACGAGGAGGAGCTGATCAAAGCTATGGTATTCAAGTAGCCAGATTAGCAGGTATTCCTCAAAAAGTTATACACAGAGCTAAAGAAATCTTAAAAAACTTAGAAGCAATAGAGATTAGCCCTCAAGGACTAACAGCCAGAATAAAAAAACAACTTAATAAATCAAAACAAATAAATCTATTTGACCTGATTGTTGAAGAATCTGATATTAAAGATAAAAAACTCAACGAGCTTAAAGATATGATAATCGATGTTGATATTAATAATTTAACACCTGTTCAAGCTTTTGAAAAATTAAGTGATTTTAAAAAATTCTTACTTGAAGATTAGTAAAGGAAATTAAATGATTAACCCATGTGGTCATAAATGTGATGAAAACTGTCCTCATTACAGAAATAATTGTGAGGGATGCTCTATTATAAAAGGTGAAGTATTTTGGGCAAAACATTATAATCAAAAAACTTGTCCAATTTATAATTGTGCTATTGGAAAAGGTTTCAGACACTGTGGATTTTGTAGCGAAATGCCATGCAATATATGGTTTGAAACAAGAGATCCATCTATTACAGATGAATCTATTGTTTATAAAGATATAGAATACAGGATGAAACAGTTAAAAGCTGATATGAAATAATAATATTTTATAAATAAGATTTCAGATAATGTCCTGTAGCTGAAATTTTATTTTTACTGATTTCTTCCGGAGTGCCTACAGCTAAAATTTGTCCCCCTTTTGCACCACCTTCAGGTCCTAAATCTATTACATAATCAGCTGATTTTATGACATCAAGATTATGTTCTATAACAATAATTGTATTACCCATATCCACAAGTCTTTGTAAAACCGACAATAATTTTTTTATGTCATCAAAGTGAAGTCCTGTAGTAGGTTCATCAAGAATATATAAAGTCTTACCTGTACTGGTTCGGGCTAATTCTTTAGCAAGTTTTATACGTTGAGCTTCACCACCCGAAAGAGTAGTAGCTGCTTGACCTAATTTAATATATTCTAAGCCAACATCTATTAAAGTTTGCAATTTTTTAGCAATATTTGGAATATTTTCAAAGAGTTTATATGCTTCAGAGACATCGATATCAAGTATATCTGCAATGCTATAATCTTTATATTTCACATTTAAAGTTTCTTGATTATATCTTTTACCTTTACAAACTTCGCAGGTTACATAAACATCAGGCAGGAAATGCATTTCTACTAATCTAAGTCCACCACCCTGACATGCCTCGCATCTTCCACCTTTAACATTAAAAGAAAATCTACCGGCTTGATAACCTCTGAGTTTTGCTGAAGGTAATTCAGCAAATAAATTTCTAATATTATCAAACAGTTTTATATAAGTAGCAGGATTTGAACGAGGAGTTCTGCCTATTGGTTGTTGATCAATTGCAATGACTTTATCGAAGTACTCAAGTCCTTGAATTTTATCATAAGCTCCCTGTCTTGCGTTAGCTCTGTTAAGCTGTGTTGAGGCAGCCGGTAAAAGTATTTGATTGACAAGAGAACTCTTTCCCGAGCCTGAAACTCCTGTCACACAGGTAAAGACACCTACCGGTATATCAATGTCAATATTTTTTAAATTATTTTGTTTTGCACCTTTTATACTAATCACTCGCTTATCTATTTGTCTTCTTTGCTTAGGAACCTCAAGTTTTAATTTGCCCGA
>CAZJNG010000083.1:0-8404 GCA_964547265.1 uncultured Candidatus Cloacimonadota bacterium
GCAGTTAATGCCCGGAAGATATTGAGCCTGAGCAATAGAATATTCATTGGAGGCTACAAATTGTTCATGTTCTTTACTGGTTTTTAAATCAATTGCGTCATCATAGTTATTTTTGTCTATTTTTACTAATTTAACTGTCATGTTATATTCCTTTTATTTGCTTATTGTATTTTTAGATTGAATTTCAGTTGTTGCAGGCTTCTGAGGCATTCATTATCTAATCTCTTTTTGTCTATTATGTAGTAAACCGGGGCAAGGTATCTTTGTTCTTTGTTTTTTAAACTGTATTCAAACCATTGATAAATATTGTTCAGCTCCGGAGAGGTTGAAATTTGAGTATAATCATCAAAATGGTTAAGAAAACAAATCTGAAATTTCTGAGATGTCAGATTATCAGTGAAACCGTAAACATCCTTCATTTGATTCTGACTGACACTTTCCAGGCCGCATTTAATTGTCGTTAGTTTATTGTTTAGCTGTGTCCAAAAACTGCCGTCAGTTATTTTTTCAGAAGGTTTGGTAAAACAGTAATTGTCAAAAGCAATGTTAAGAGAACTGCCTGTATTTTGTTTTACTTTAATCAGTTGCAGAACTAAGGGAACTCCCGGTAGCATTAAATAGTACTGGCTGTATTCTAAACCTTTTATTTTTGCATCGAATTTCTCTATTTTGGTAATGATTTCAATTCCTTGCCAGAGATTACCCTGATTATCCTCGATTTGTGCTGTTTTAACCTGATGTTCTTCCTCAGCCAGAGCCAGGCTTTTTATTCCAGACGGTTTGAAATAGATGCCACCCCACCATGGATTATACCATGATTTTGGTTCTGCTTTAGGGAAATTTGTGTCTAACCACTCTTTACCTTGGTATTCCATTGAAAACAAGGAAGGAGCAAATTCAGCACAGGCTTTAATTTTTAAGATGCCATTATCTGCACAAAGACAATTTAAGTCCTTCATCTTTTCTGTAGTAAATGATATTTCATTTTTGTTAATTTTGAAGATGGCTGTTTTTCTGTTTAGTTCAAATGACTTAAATTCAACTGTACAGTCCAGAATATCTATCGGACTGAATGTTTCTATTACAGGCTGGAAGTCTATTTTGGTAAGATTATCCGTATCTGTAACTGTTTTAGTCATCGGTGCAAAGCTATCTGTTTCCGATTTTAAGGTAACATTAGCGTTAATTGGAGTATTCTTGCAATCATCAAGCACAATTTCAAGTTTATCTGAGACAAAAGGATTATTGTTGTTTGCAAGTAGTTCCAGTGAACGGCGTTTAACAACATGTTCCGGCGTAGAATTCATAACATATTTGCGTAAAACCTCGGCATTATTGAAACAACCGGAAGCAATAATCAACGGCTCAGTTATTTTTTGACCATTGCGAAATCTTTCGGAGAGATTAAACTCTATGAACTGATACCACTCGGCAAAATTTACCTTTGCACCAGAAGGCCAGATAAAGCCATAGGTTGACCTTTTACTTTCCATAAAAATCCAGTTTTCACTGAATTTATCAGCAGAAAAGCTGTTGCAACTGGAATGTAAGTTATCGTTTTCATATTCTACGACTTCGCCATCATAGACTAAGGTATTTTTATACATAGGTATTTCAAAACTTATTTGTGCCCAGATATCTGAAATGCCTTCCGGCAGGCTAATCGTCTCAATACAGCATTCCAGTATTCCTTGTGCACATAAGCGATAAACCCGGGAAAACTCGCATCCGACAAACTCTTTTGATTTATAGAATAATTTCATTTCTGTATAGTTTATGTTTTCCTGGTATTCTGCTTTGTATGCAGGGATATTTTCAAACTCACCGGAATATGGTTTGCCTATAGCAGGAAATCTTAAATCTATACCGGTATTTTTCATATAATCATGTAATTGACCTTGATTTGGCCAGTCGTTTTTGGTAACACTGAATTGGTATCTGCCACAACCAATTACGAAATCATTTTCCAGTGTTCCGGAAAACTGTCCGTCAAAAGTCGGAAAAATACGATAAAGTTTTCTTTTAAAACTAATAGTTTCACCATTTTCAGTCCTTGCACTTACTCTTATCAAAGGCTGGTAAATTGCAGCTTTACTCATTTTGAAAGGTATTTCAAGAGAAGTCTTAGCCAGAGCATTCAGATTTACAGAAAACTCTTTTTCCTGCAAGAAAATTTTTTCATCTTCAGGGAAAGATATCTGAAATTCTGCTGATTCATGGAAGTTGTTATCAAGATTAAGAAAAACCGTGTTTTTCAGTTGCGGATTATAGATTTCCGGTTTATGAGAAAAGCAAATATTGAGAGGATATTTAACATTTAAGCCTGTTTTGAAAATAATTGCAGAACTATTGACTTTAATCTCGGTTTTTACGGCTGGTTTTGTCTGCCAGCTTGTGAATGATTTTTCCGGTTCATTGATTTTAAACTTTGCCTTAACTATTAATGAATTTATAAGAATTAATTTATTGTCAAAATCAAACTCAATATTTTTATCATTCAAACCTTGCAGGCTGATTTCTAAAGGTTTACTGCCTTTATTGATAAATTCGTATTCAATTTCGTAGCTTTTACCAAAAATCGGTTTAGCTTCTGCAATTTTTGTACTTATAGAGTAGTCAGGAAAATCAATTTTTGTCAGACCACGACCGGTTTTTTCAAATTCCATAATGTAAGTTTTCTTGTCTTTTTCCCAGCAATACTGATAAAAATCAAAGCCATCAGAGGTGTTACCGTCAGGCAATATCTCGATTACACGGGTTGAATCCTGATACCAGTTTATCTTATCAAAAAATGGTTTACATAATTCAGAATTCATAATAAAAGGGATAAAATTCATCAGATGTGTGGAGTCTGAATCCATTTTTTCCCAAAAGAAACCACATTTTTTGTATAAGGGTACGGCTTTTTGATTACCTTCCCAGGTAAATAAATCCAGGCGTGGATATCCTAATTCAATAGTGCGTTCAACACATTTTAAGACCAGCATTTTTCCTATACCCTGACCATGATAAGCAGGATCTGCTGACAAAAGGTCAATATAAAGCGTGTCATCATCACCGGCATAGATTGCCAGCTTACAGTAACCAACGACTTTTTCACCATCTGTTGCAAGATAGAGATTTAAGTGAGTAGAGGAAGCTTCATTATTTCTTACTATTTCTTCACTCTGATTAAAGACCTCTCCGTTCCAGGCATCACTGCTACGGTTCCACATCTCAGCAACTGCTTTAGCGTAAGCAGGCTGGTATTCTATCAATTGTATATTTTTTGTTGTCATTTTTAATTCCTCATTTTTTATTTTTCACATCAGCATTTATCAGGAAATCCAGACTGTTCCTCAGCAATTGAGTAGCAGTTTTCTGCAATAATCCTGATAATCCAGTAATCTTTTCATCGTGATCATTCAGCTTGTTGTTTTAATTTTTTACTGCCTTAGTCGCAATAAATACTTTTATGTACTGATCGATAAAATCTCCTGCACCGCCATCTTCGTAGAATCCGGTTATGGCAAATCCTGCTTTTATTTGTCCGCCAATCTGATCGTCCAGAGTATGCCCAAAACATAAAGTCTCTTTAGCTGAAATTAAACTTGCTAATTGTTCTTTAGGTAACTGTTCCAAGTCTGAATAAGGGATTTTATAGCTTACTTTGATATTTTGTCGGTTATCCCATTCTTCCCAATCAAATATGTAAAGTAAAGGATTTCCAAATCCTGCAAGCAACACACCATCTTTTTTTAAAACCCGGTAACATTCCTGCCAAACCACATTAATCGTATCGACAAAACAATTGGATACCGGATGAAAGATCAGATCAAAACTTTCGTCAGCAAATATGGATAAATCTCTCATATCGCCCTGAATAGTTTTAATTTTCAGGTTATCCCGTTTAGCGACCATTTCGTCGCTTGCAAGCTGATTCGGACTATTGTCAAATACGGTTACTTCTGCACCGGCTGCTGCAAATACCGGAGCTTGCTGACCACCACCGGAAGCAAGGCATAATATTTTTTTTCCTTTTATATCGCCACCGAACCAACTTTTGGGTACTGGTATTATGGGTGTAAGTACAACATCCCATTCACCATTTCCAGCTTTTTCGATAATTTCAGTACTAACTGGTCTCGTCCAGATATTTCCTTTTTCAGTTTCACAGTTCCAGGCTTCTTTATTGTGTTCGGCTATATTTATTTTTTTAAGTTTTTCTGTCATTTTTCACTCCTTTTGTATGTTTAACTGCTTTCTGTTCTTTTTAAAAGATTGATGATAAAATCATATTTTTGTTGTTGGTTAGTTTTAGCAAAAAATCATAAAGCGTCGAGAGCGAAGTAATATTTATAACATTTAATTCTTTGAACGAAATTTTTAATGTTTTCGTTCTCTGTCTGTAAATATTTATAGTAATTTTGAGTAATATAGTCTGCCAGTGGTTCGCTAAGCCAAAAGATAAAATGTGTAAAATCAAATAATGAATCACCATATCTCACATCCTGCCAATCAATCACACCTGATATCCGGTTTTTATCCACAATTATATTTGCCATGCTGAAATTTCCATGTTGCAGAAATCTCTGTTCCGGAAGATACGGATATAATTCTGTCATTTTATGGTAATAATTTTCAAAAACATCCCTTTGCAAAAAAGTTGTATCAAATAAATTATACCATTTGCCATAAAACATATCATCAGGTTCTTCCTGCATTACAAAGTCAATATGCTCTTTCCAGGTATGAAAAATTCCGTTTTCACTTTTATCAATCCAGCCATAACCGCTTGTGTTACTGATATCAATTTTGGAGATATTCTTTATAATCTGATAAGCTTGGGGTAAAATATTCTTTATTTCTTCAATATTAAACTGAGCCGGCTGAATACCTGTAACTTCTTCTGTAACAGCATAATGTATTTCTTTAATATAAGCCTGGTGTACAACTTTTCTTACCGGAACATTTTGTTTTTGAAATCTGTCATAATTTCGCATCTCAAAACTTGCCCAGCCAGACATATTGCTATGATTAAACTGAATATAGTAGCTTTTTTCTGAGATATTAAATTTAAAAGTTCTGGCAATTTCACCGCCTTCAATTTCAAGTAAATTATCAGCATTGCTGTTAAATACATTTTTAATCGTTTCATCGATGAAGTTTAAATCAAGTTCTACTTTATTATATTGCATAGTTGCTCCTGTTTTGTTAAAGAACAGTCAAATCCTATAGTACATTTTTTCAGCGGTTACAAGTTAAATACTGCCCTGAATTTTAAGTAAAAGGTATTGTATTCAGTTTCCCATTTTCTATTAAATTCACTTGCTTTTTTAGATAATCCTGCATATAGTGCGATATCTCTTGTTATATTGTATTGCAGGTTACAATAGTAATTGTAATCACCTGCAAAATACTCAATGTAGCTTATCCCTGAAGCCAGGTTTAGATTGTGTAATAAATAGTTCTTCATCTCAATATTAACAATCGGAAAAGTGTCATCTAATATCTCTTTATCAGAATCTGTCAGATAAGGATAATGATAGAGTAACACACTGGCATAGAGATTAAAGTATGGATTTGGTGTATAATTTATTGATGGTTCAATCCAGGTATAAATTTGTTCCTCTTCTAGACTCCAGATATAATCTTTGCCGAGGCTATAGAAAAAACCAAAGAACAGGTCATGTTTATTCAATTTATAGCTGATGTAATTTCTTGTCTGGGGTAAGTGGAAATATTTGTTGTTTTCATTAAGGCAGGTATATGAGATGTTAAAGTCTGCATAAAAGGGACCATGCGGATCCAGCTTAAGATAAAAGCCTGTGTTGATTTTTAAAGGTTTAAATGGATCAGTGGTATAAGTTGGCTCAATCCAAAAACTGGTTTCTAAAGACTCCCATTTATCAAAAGAATCATCTGAATAATTAAAGCTATATTCGCTATAGGCAATACTCGGGTCATAGATTCTTCCCATTTCAGCGATGAAGTCTTTTGTGTAAAAACCTAGTTTAAAATAGTGATTACTATTCCTGTTTCTGGTATAAAATTTAATAAAAGAGTCTATCCCTTTTTTTACAGAAGTTGTGTCCTGATATAAGGTTATGTTGTTTTCCCAGATAATACTGGTATTTGAACTGATGTAATATGCCGGATTAAACTGAAAAACTGTATTACTGAAAAAATCATTATCCTGACGAATGTATGAAAGGCTAAGTTCTTTATCATCCCATTTTGGTTTCACCGTTGCTATGTAATAATGATTATCTTTAAATTCCTGAGCATCAGAGTCTTTGTCCTTACAATACATCATTCCATAAGTTAAGGCGTCAGATGTCCCGTTAATTTTTGCTGCAAATTCAGGTTGAACGATGTTTCTAGTGTAAAAAATGTCTGAATCTATGTTAAAAACATTCAAATCTTCTGTAAAGAAATAGCGGTTTTCTCTCAGATAAAGCTTGTTTTTCAGATTAAAAACATTTTGGGCTCTGTCAGGCGGAACATCTGAAAAATCAGGATTAACTGATATTTTCATGTTTACCAGAGATGCCGGCTTAAAGTTAATATCAAGTCCCATTTGATCTTTTTTATAAAATCCTTCAGAATTTTTAAAATCATAAACAGGAGCATAATAAGGAATGATTTGTGTATTAAGTGTAAGTGGCAACTGCTTATCGATGGTTATTTTATGTCCATTTTTAAAATAATCCGTGCCCATTTCAGAAATGCTTAGAAATGGACTTGAATACAGTGTATTTGCATCATAAAATTGCCTGCAAAAAGAAAAGTCCCATATATGCGGAGCTTTTCTGTTATACCTCAGGTCTTTAAAAGGTATGGTCAGTTTGCTGGTCCATAGAGAATCACTGAAACTGTTTTGCACTTTAGCATTACTATCCCAGTTTGTGCTTACATTAAAATTTCTGTCTCTGATTGCATCTGTAATAGAGCCGTCAGGATAAACATAAAACACATAGACAAAGCTATCGCCGGGTAAAGTGCCGATCTGTGTCCTTAAAAAATCAGTATCCTGAAACTCATCTTTTCTGCCTTTTTTTGACTTATTAAAGTTGCTGTCAATCTCTGCTTCCCAAAAAATATAAATGTTATCCTGATCATAGCCAACTCTGCAGACTGTTTTTAGTCCTAACAATGAACGGTTAGACGGCTGAATAGCATAAAATTCGTCAAATTGTTTGCTTATTAAAGTAATACTTTCTGCTGAAAAAAGCAAAGCACAACTGAATAAAAACATTAGTATTATTATACAAGTTTTCATTAAAACCCCCACTTAAAAATATTAATAAATAGTTATTAGTGTGCTAATTTATTTTAAAGCATATAGTTGTCAATATTTTTGTCATTTTTTTATGATGCACATCTGTTAACTTCTTACATTAATAAATCTTAACCTGACATTATCTTATAACTACAAGAAAGCAATTCTTCTTCTTCGGATGATGCTACTCTGATAATTTCTGAGATTTATTCTTAAATATTTAAATACAGATTTGAATAGCTGATAGTATCAAATAAATATTGTATTAAAACAACTTGATATCCTGTTCTCAGATAAATTGTTGTTTGAGTATTTCTTATTATAGAAAAAGTATACTTATCTTCAAGTCAGTATATATTAATATATGTATCGTTGTGTAGCATCCTTGCATGCACAACTCTGGTTTTGTGACAGCTTTACTCTGAATGTCATGATAAACAAGTTAGCATTCATAATTATATTGGCACTATATATACACAAACTAATTTGGTTTTATGGAAATGAATATCAATTGAGTGCCGGAAGCACAATATCTGTATAACTCCGTGCGTTAGCACGGAGAAAAAGTATCAATAGAATTTAAGCTCTGTAAGAGCGGCACAATTAAATACATTATATATCATTTTTGTATTGCTCATCAGGACCTTTGATTTTGATATAGTTACTGTATTTACGAGCCTCATTATAATCGTATCGGCACTTTTAATGGCCTGTCACATAATGCAGAAATATAACCGGAATGGAAACCGGACGGCTCGTCCGGTCATGTCAGTTCAAAAAACATTATAATCTTATAATTTGTTGTAAATCAAGAAATTAACATTTTTTAATCATGCTTATAAAAACTACCGAGACGAGCCGTCTCGGTACCAGCTTTAATGGGTTTTTGACATTTTGAAACAGCCTCTTCAGAGCTTGTCCCGAAATTATTGTTGTGCAAACACCCTTGTTTGCACCTATAAGCATAAATCTTTTACAGTCAAGACATTATAAAACTACAAGCAAGGGTGCTTGTAGAACTTTTTTGACATTTTGAAACAGCCTCTTTAAATTCTACCTGTCATCTTCAACCGACCTCCAGGATGGTTTTTTCCCTCTTGGAGGTCTCTTGTTGTTCGGTATTTTTTTAGTTTTGGAAAATTC
>CAZJNG010000084.1:0-8399 GCA_964547265.1 uncultured Candidatus Cloacimonadota bacterium
TGGATTGTCTCCATTAACTGTAGGTAATTATAAATCTTACCTGTCTTATGATTTGATATTTCTTTTTTTACTATAAACATATGACAACAATACAAAAACCCAATATTTTCTTAAGAATTATTTTTGATACTTTATTTAGTTTTTTTGTCACTTTTTAGCTGATTTTCCAAAAACCAGAAATTCAAGTACTGTTTTTCAATAACTTACGAAACTGTGATAGCAATTTTCACAAAAATCTCCCGAAAGATGGGTTAGCAAACGATAAACTTCATGATCAGTAAATGAACTGCCATCTCTTCGCATCGCTGTTTCTTCCAATACAATCTTATACTGAATAGCAACTGTGCCTAACTGCTCTTTAATTCTTATCCGAGCATCTCTTTCAGTAAAACCAATCTTTAACCATCCCTTATGGGTAGTTACTCCAACTAATTCGTAGGCATAAATTACAGGATTAATACTTGGTCTTGGCGGGAAAAAATCTTTTTTACTCATTTTTATCCAATCTGTTTCTTGCTGATAGCTGTTCATTTGATAGTATCTGAGATTTCTTTGTCTTTACGAGCGAAGCGTGGTAATCTAATAACTTACTATTAATCAAATAACTAGATTGCTTCACTTCGTTCGCAATGACATGACAGGAAGAGCTGTCCGATATCCTGTTTGAAGACATTTCAGTCATCTACTAAAATCCTCTCTAATTCATAGGCAAGTTCTTCTTTGTTAGGTAAAAAGAGTTGATATTTGCTTACAAAGAGTTGATTGGTAATGTTTTCAGTGGCATACTCTACCAAAATCTGATCTTTATATGCTCCGAGAACAATGCCGATAGGAGGATTATCATTTTCAACATTTTCTTCTTTAGCGAAATAATTCAGATACATATTCATTTGACCTATATCGTTATACTCAATTTCACCTCGTTTAAGATCTATTAAAACAAAACATTTCAAAATGCGATGATAAAAAACAAGATCCACATAGAAATGTCGGTTTGAAAGAGATATTTTGTATTGACGCCCAATAAAGGCGAATCCTTTACCTAATTCTAAAAGAAACTTTTCAAGATTTAGTATTAGTCGTTCTTCTAATTCTTTTTCCGGAAATTGTTTTTGTGAAGGCATTCCTAAAAAATCAAATATATAGGGGTCTTTTAATATATCTGTCGGCTTTTGAATATCATTCCCATTCTGAGATAATTCCAACACTCCGGCCTTGTCTTTGCTTAAAGCCAGTCTGTGAAAAAGCATACTTTTCATTTGTCGTTTTAATTCTCTTACACTCCGGTTTTCTTTTTCACATTGTTTGGTATAAAAGCTGATTTCTAATTCATTATCTGCTTTCAGGATTTCAAAATAATGACTCCAACTCAATTGGTGAGACACTGTCTCACTTTTTGGAAAAGCTAAATAGAATTTTCGGATATAAACAAGATTAGACCTGCTAAAGCCTTTACCATACTCGATTGTTAGGTCTTTTGATAATGTGTTTAAAAGTTCGGAACCATACTCTGCTTTTTCATTGCCACCTTGTTCAAATTCTACAATATGATGACCTATATGCCAGTATGTTTGAACAAGTATGGTATTAATTGCCCGACCGGCTTGCTTTCTCCCTTCATTTAGGAGTTTACCAATCTCTGCTTTGAGATTAGAATAGGTAGAAGAATATATCTCTTTAGTCATCTGTATCACCGGCTTGTGTTAAATCTATCGGCCTTATCATGCTTTCAATAAATGAAATCTCTTCATCAGTTAAACCATACTTTGCATAAAGCTTTTCATCTGTCCAAGACTCATAAAAGTCTTGCATAGGAACGAAAGAAAACACTAATTTAGATAGATTAATCGAACTCATAGACTGTAATAATAAAAATCTAACAAATTTTGTTTTCAAATAAGTTAATGTATTCATAGCAAGTTGTTTATTATCATAATTACCAATGATAAAATATGAATGTGTACAGACTTCACCTGGTCCAATAACTTTCATAGAGGCAGTTAATACCCTAAATTTGCCATCTTTACCAGGTTCGCCAGCGTATTCAGCACTTGTTTTACTAATTAATATTTTGTATTTATTAATCAAATCTATCCCATTTTTTACCAAATTAGGATTAATATAAGATATTCCTTCACTTGAATGCAATATTAAATCATTTGTTTTCTTAGTATTTTCTCCTCGTACACTTGTAAATAATCCAAAAGGCATCAATGGGCTAATTATTGATACTATATTATTTTCATTTTAGAAATAACTTTACGAATAATTGAAACTGCATCGTTGTATCGGATTAAAATAGAAAATTCATTTAACGGACGCATTATAGTTTTGGATTCTCCATTACTTATATTAGTAAACATACATATAGATTCTTGATCTCTTTCTCATAAAAAATAACATACAACACCACTTATACTGTTTTGAGGGAAACAATCTTTTGCATTAGTAAAATCTACAATTTGAGTAATATGTTTGTCATTCATCATTGTTTTACGGAATGAATCTAATCCCATACCACCAGAAAACCATCGAGAAGGAATAATCATAACTAAATATTTAGGATTAAGCTTTTTTGCTTGCTCAACAAAAAGATTATAGATAGGTTTAGCTTGTCTTCCAGCACCACCTGTTTCAAGTTGATATAGTGGGTTTCCTATAATAAAATCAAATTTCATATTAAATATTTCCTCCGGTTTATCTGTATGGATAAAATTATAAGCGTAATTTTCTAAGATATCGTCTCGGTCATAGACCTCCTGACTTGCACCACAGTAAACACATTTCTTTTTTTCCCACTTATGTTTATATCTTTCATATCTTATATTACCTTGTTCGTCTTCAAAAACATCGCAAACAGAGTATTCTCCATTAGCTTTTTTAGAGCAGTACACACTTCTACGCGTAGCAAGGCAGTCATTTCAATGATAGCTATACCAAAAAGTTGTTCACAAAAATATGGTTAATCCTGCTTTGTTTATCAGGAATCTGTTCTGTTAAGCCATTCATTAACCTTTTTGCTATTTCTCTCAGGAATACACCACTTTTACAAACAGGATCAAGGAATTTAGTGTCCGGATTTTGCCATAAATCTGCAGGCAGTAAATCTAAAATATCATTTACTAAGTTAGGAGGTGTAAAGACTTCATCATTGCTTAAATTAGCAATACAGGACAATACATCAGGATTATAACTGTCATTCTTCATCAGCAAGCCTTAAAAAATGAACTAAGGGGTAATCTTTTACAGGTTCATCAATTGCGGCATCATCACCTTCATCATTAAACAGAGTGTATTGAAATTTCTATTCTACTAAAAATTTAAACATATAATCTCTTCTTTTTAACATATTTCCGTTTACTGCACTCCATTCAGGTAAAACAATATATTTTTTAGTCACCGGATTTGTGAAATCTAAAGCATCACCCAAAACAATATTTTTATTCAAGATAAATCTTACACTTTTAAGACATTCATCTTTACATTTTTCTTTATATAAAGCAGTATAATGAGTTTTAAAAATTTCAAATAGTCTGTCCTGACATTCCAGCACATTATCTTCCAAAATATCAATACCATATATACCGGAAACTGCTAATACTGCGTATCTTTCATATTCAAGCTGACTTTTTTCATATCTTGATTTAACTACGCTAAGCTTTCTTTCTAAGACTTCTGTTAGAAAATTCCCGCTACCACAAGCAGGTTCTAAAAACCTTGACTCTATTCTTTCTGTTTCCTGTTTTACAAGGTCAAGCATAGCATTTATCTCTCTTTTAGCAGTAAAGACTCACCATGCTCAATGACTCTTTGTCTTGATTTTACTTGCATATTTAATAATCACCTTTCATCAAAACAACACTCTTCTTTATTCAAATTTTTAAGTCAGATACTAAGATAACAAAAGTAAATTTTAATATTCTTATTTGTCAACTTATTTTTTACAAATTATTTTCTTTATAGATATGTAAGATAAAGAATGACTGTTGAGTATTAGGAATGCTCACACAACATTCATTTTTTACAGACTCTTGCTCGGATGAGCCGTTCTGTTTCTAATTATATTCTTTTATGGAGCTGTGTTTTTAATTGCTCAGAAGCATAAAAAACAATCAGAGCGGTTAGGATTAGTATAAAAGACATGCCTGTTGCTGAGATAAAATCTCTGGCTGAAATATGTCTATAGATTGCTATTGGTATAGTTATGAAATTTCTATGCAGGATTGAGGCAGCCCCGAATTCTCCAAGAGAAATGGCAAAGGCAAAGATAAAAGCATTAAATATGTTATTCCTCATTAGAGGTAATGAGACTTTGTAAAAGACTTTAAAAGGACTTGCTCCCAGACTGTTAGCTGCCAAAAGTAAATTGTTCTTAAGTTGGATTATGCCTTCAAAAATAATCTTAAATACTATTGGAAAGCTGATAACTGAATGTGCAAAGATTAGCAACACAAATCTGCTCAAATTAACATAGTTTAGAAGTAGAAGTAGTCCTAGTCCAAAGGTTACGCTTGAAATCCCCATAGGTAAGAGCACAAAAACTTCTAAATTCCTTAATTTTTTATGTTTAGAGATACCAAAGCTTAGTAATAATGCTAATGAAACAGTTATAGCCGAACTTGTCAGACCTATAATGCTACTATTTATTATGGCATTTAGTTTATTAGTTCCGATTATGGGGTCATGAGCAAAAAGGTTAAAATGTTGAATAAAAGTCTTATAGTCAAAGATGTTTTTGATAAAAAAACCAAACACTGAGAGTATTGGAGCAACGACAAAGATAAATCCTAGAAAGAAATACATTATATTTAAAATTCTATCGAGTTTGATGAAGTCAGTAAATTTTTTTATTAGTGGTGTATGGTAGGCATTTTCTTCAAGAATATAACTTTGAAAATATTCAGACTTGTTTTGAAAGTATCTGGAGATGCTAAGAAAAGTCAGAGAGATAAGTATTTGAATAAAACCTAAAGCCATTCCGGTTCTATAGTTAAGCAATTGTCTGATTAGAATAAAAATATTTACTTCTATAGTTGTGTATGCCACATCACCCAAAATCAAGACTATACCAAAGGTCATAAAACAGTAAATAAAAATCAAAATAAAAGCATTTATAATTGAAGGTAATAAACAAGGTAAGTATATTTTTAAAAACAAATACTTTTTATTAGCTCCAAGCACCTTTGCCGCTTGTTCAAGTCTCATATTAAACTTTTCTATCGTATTGCCTATGATTCTTATAGCCACCGGTATATTATAGAAAATATGAGCCATTAAAATAGCTTTTAATGAGTACAATACTCGAATGTTCAATCCGAATCTGCCTAAGAATTGATTTAAATAACCTGAATTCCCATAAAAAAGGATGAAACCTAAAGCTACTGTAATGCCCGGTAATATGAACGGTATTAAAAAGATTGACTTTAAAAATTTCTTTCCATAGAAATCATATTTTCCAAAAAGCCAGGCAAGAGGTAAGCTTAAAATTATTGTCAAAACTGCACTGTAAAAGGCTTGTTCAATAGTGAAAAATATTACTCTTTGATGTAATGGACTTGTTATTATATCTATGACTGCCTGTAATGAAAACCCTTTATCTATGGTGAATGTTCTGATGACTACTAGTGATATTGGAAGATAAAAAAGAAGAGATATGAAGAGTAAAGGAATTAAGATTTTTAAAAAAGATAAGTTAGATTTCATAAAAAGTAACCGTATAGCTCGTTCAATTTTATTAAATAATGTTTTTTGAAAATCATATTTTTTGTACCTTGACCATCCAGGTCGAGAAATTTAAGTATTACTCGAGCTGGAAGCTCAAACTACAATCCCTTGAAGAGGCTGTCCCATAATGCAAAAAAGTTTTGCAAGCATCCTTGCTTGTAGTTTTATAATGTCTTGATTGTAAATGAATTATGGCATTAGGTGCAAACAAGGGTGTTTGCACAACGATAGTTTTGAGATAGTCCCTTGAAGAGGCTGTGCAAGGTTCATAAATATAAACAAAATTTCGAAGAAAAAGTGTCATCCTGAACGAAGTGAAGGATCTCCTTGATTTCTTTAAAGGATTACAAATCAATAAGATGAGATTCTTCGCAAGCTCAGAATGACAGAAATGACGAGTCGTCAGGGTTCCGGTTTTTAAAGTTTGAGACAAGCTCTTGAAGACATTGATAGTTCGGTTTGTCATGAAATCAATGTTGTTTGTACAAGAAAACAAGTGCAAGCTTGATTGCTTGCACGATATAAAATTATTCGCTTCACAACAAATTAAATTTTTAGTAAATTATTAATTTGGTCTTTTAGGGTAATACATGCTGTTTTAGCTTTTTCAGCAAAATCTTCTGTTTGGCAATTGTCTGCAAAGATGATACCTCTTGATGAGTTAATCAGAAAACGAGGGTCACTTTGTTTGGACTTTGCTAATTGAACAACCTTTTCTAAATCTCCGCCTTGAGCACCAATACCGGGGATAAGGAATACTGTTTCCGGCATTAGGTTTCTCATTTTTGTCAAGTCTTGTGTTTGAGTTGCTCCTACTACTGCACCGGCTTTATTACAAGCATAGGATTGAATAGTCTTTGCAATTTTTTCATCAAGATTATAATGTTCAAAGAAATCTTTAGCTGATGGGTTAGAGGTAAGAGCCAGAGCAAAGACATAAGCATTTTGAACTTTAAAGCAAGCACTAAAAACATCACTCCCCATAAGAGGATTTATGGTAATTGCATCACATTTAAAATATTCAAAAAATGATTTTGCGTATTGTTCCATTGTATTGCCTATATCGCCTGCTTTAACATCTATAATAACAGGAATTTCTTTAGGAATGTAATCTATGGTTTGTTTAAGGGTCTCTAATCCCTTAGCACCTTTTGTCAGGTAAAAGGCGAAATTTGGTTTATAGGCTGCTGTATGCTCTTTTGTAGCATCTATTATTTGTTTATTAAACTCAAGCACAGGGTCTTGTTTATCTTGTAAGCATTGAGGTATTTTTTGGTAATCAGAATCAAGCCCGACACAAACAAAAGAATTATTTTTTTTACTAATATCTAAGTATTTATTTAAAAAACTCATTGATTTTCCTATTTTTTAACCATAATGAAAACATTATCTTCGTTGTCTGATTCTTTAAAGGTGACTTTAATAATTTCTTCAGAAGAAGTTGGTACATTTTTACCTACGAAATCAGCTTTGATTGGTAGTTCACGATGACCTCTGTCAATCAAAACGCATAATTGTATTTGTTTAGGTCTGCCAAAGTCAAGAAGTGCATCAATAGCTGCCCTGACTGTTCTGCCTGTATATAATACATCATCAAACAAGATTATCTTTGTATTGTCTATTTCAAAATCTATTTTGGAGCCTTTAATGACAGGTTGGTGAGAAATAGTAGTTAAATCATCTCTGTATAGAGTGATATCAAGGATACCTACAGGGATTTTAACTCCTTCTATTTCTTCAAGGTAAGTTGCAATTCTTTCTGCAATTGGTACTCCTCTGGTTCTGATTCCGACTAGATATAAGTCTTCAAGTCCTTTATTTTGTTCGATTATTTCGTGTGCCATTCTTTTCAGTGCTCTTTCAATTGCTGCTTGATCCATGATTTGACTTTTTACTATCATTATTCCTCCTTTTATTGACATTATTCTTTTTTGTTAAATTATTATCTGCATAGGTTTTTGTCAATAATATTTTGCAAGAAATAAAAAAATAAAAAATTACTTGACTTTTTTTGTATCATTAACTAATATAATTATGAGTAAAGATTATGGAGAATTGATGATAAAAAGAATAATTAAGTTCAAGCTTCCAATAAAAATAGTAATTTTGCTTAGCTTTGTTATGCAGATTTTGTTTGTAAGTATCATAATCGCTTATCTGTCATATACAAATAGTGTTGAAGCCATTAATAATATTGCAAATAGCTTGAAACAAGAGATAAATAAAAGAATAGAAACAGAACTTAATGCTTACTTTAGAAGTCCTGTTTTAATTAATAAAAATAATTCAAATTACTTAAAAAACAGATTACTTGATTACACAAATCAAGATCAGCTGATAAATCATTTTACTGACCAGGTGAAAACATTAGTTAATGTCAACAGTATCTATTTTGGTAATATTGATGGAGGTATTGCTAATGCAGGTCGTGAAGATTACGGAGATTCTTTATATCATATTTTAACACCTGATTTCAAAAAAGGCACCTTTGAAAAGTATAGAATTGATGAGAACAATAATCGCATTAGACTAATTTCAAAAGTTCCAAATTTCGATTCAAGTTCAAGAATGTGGTTTAATGGTGCAGTTGAGAAGAATGAAATTTTTTGGAGTGATATATATGTTTTATTTACAGGACATGATATTGCAATTTCTTGTTCTTATCCTGTGTATTG
>CAZJNG010000085.1:0-8387 GCA_964547265.1 uncultured Candidatus Cloacimonadota bacterium
AAGTAAAAGACTGGTATGACGGGTATAATTTCTTTGAAAATGAAATCTATAACCCATGGTCAATACTCAATTTCCTTAATAAAAAAATATTATCTCCCTACTGGGTCAACACCTCAGGTAATGATTTAATAAAAACTATCCTGCAAAAAGCTAATCCCGGAGTCAAAAAAGACCTGGAAATACTTGTAGAAAACGGTTCTCTGTCTCGCGAAGTACAAGACAATATTGTTTATGCAGATGTTAATCATAATGAAGAATCTTTATGGAATTTTTTATTGATGAGTGGGTATTTGCGTTATGATAACCTTAAACAAAAAGGTATATACTGGATTGCTGACATCAAAATCCCAAATAAAGAAGTGCAGTATCTCTTCGAAGCTGAAGTTGTTAAGTCCTGGTTTAATAAAACACATATCGATATTAAAATTGACAGTATACTGGATAACTTAACCACCGGCGATCTGGATATGTTTAAATTTAGTTTTACAGATTTTTGTTTAAGCTCGTTTTCTTACTTTGATGTAAGCGGACAACAGCCGGAAAAGTTCTATCACGCCTTTGTACTCGGTATGATTATCTCACTCAGAGATAAATACTCTATCAAAAGTAACAGGGAATCAGGTTACGGCAGATACGATATAATGCTCATACCAAAAGATAAATCCCAAAGAGGTATAATCTTTGAATTTAAAAAAGTAAACAAACTGGCTGATGAAGACTTTAGTATTGCCTTAGAAGACGCTAAAAAACAAATCATCCAAAAAAACTACGCTAACGAACTACACTCACTCGGAGTCACTAATATCGTTAATGTAGTTGCGGTCTTTGATAAAAAAGAAGTTAAGGTAGATTGGTTTTATTAGGGAAGAGACACATTACGAAGCAATCTAAATTTATACACGCGAAGCCGTGAAGGATTTTTTTAACCGCAAAGGACACAAAGAGCACAAAGATTTTTTCGTGTTCTTATCGGTGTTTTATCGGTGGCTAAAATAATCAAGCTTTCAATCAACACCGTAGGTGTCAGCCTTTAATGGCCTAGTGCGTAAGCACTAAGAAGGCAATCCAACATATCCCCCTCAGCTCCATAGGAGCAAATGTTTGAATTGTGTTGCTTCTACGGAGCTAAAAAAGGATGGGGGGATGGCATCTTTTTCCCAGTGTTAAAACACGGGGTTAAGATTTTAAGATTGATACACGCGAAGTCGCGAAGGATTTTCTTAACGCGGATTTATCGGATTAAGCGGATTATTTCTCTCTGTGTCTTTCTGTGTTCTCTGTGGTTTATCCTGTTAAATCCGATATAATCGGTGCGAAGTAATTTAACAGGGTTAATAATAAATCTTCCAATCAACACCATAGGTGTCAGGTTACCAATTCAAAATTCATAATGAATTTTCCGCCGTCTAGTCTGTTTTTTTCAAAGGCACGAACTCTTATGCAAATACCTAAATAATTAAAATAATCTGAAACAGCAATAATGATAATAAGTTTAATAGATACAATAAGAATTATAGAGTGACAAGTTTTGAAAATTTATCTTGACAAAGAATACGCTTTTATCGTTTTGTATTTCTAATAGTGCCGAAGTGGTGAAATTGGTAGACGCAGAGGACTCAAAATCCTCCGGGTGTGAGCTCGTGCCGGTTCGAGTCCGGCCTTCGGTACCATTTTTAATAAAAAATTTCAAACCTATAAAATCAATATATCCGGAGGAATATTCATGAAATTTAAAAGTAATGTTATAACTAGACTAATCTGTTTAACACTATTACTTGTTAGTCCTGTATTAATGTTTGCAGTTTCTGAAGCTGCTGTAATATTTTTGTTAATTGAGCCGGGTTCAAGACCCGGAGGTATGGGACAAGCTTATGTAGCACAGGTTGATGATGGTTTGTCAGGCTACTGGAATCCAGGAGCAATGGCTTTCAACAGAAAGACCCAGTTTTCATTAATGCACTCAAATTGGCTTGGCGATGTTGACGGCATTGATGATATGTATATAGAGTATTTAGGATGGAATCAGTATTTTGAAGATTTATCAGGAAATTTAGGCTTTCATGTAATTTACCTTACTTATGGAAAACAAGAAAGAACCAGTGAAAATAACGATGCACTCGGAACTTTTACATCATACGAGCTTGCACTTGCAACATCTTATGCATATCAGTATTCAGAAAACTTAGGGTTGGGTATGACCTTTAAATTTATACTCAGTGATCTCGCTCCGGAAGGTACAGGTCAATCAGAATCAGGAGTTAAAGGTCGTGGCATTAGTTATGCCTTTGATTTCGGGCTAAAAAAGAAAAATTTCCTAATGAATAAACTTGATTTAGGTTTTAACCTACAAAATGTAGGCCCAAATATTACATTTATCAACGAAGAACAATCAGACCCATTACCAATGAACTTCAGAATGGGATTGTCATACAGATTATTAGAATCAGAGTTCAGTACATTTACTGTTAACAGTGATATGAATAAATTATTGGCTAATGATGATTTCGTATTGAAAAGACTTGTTACGGCATGGTATGATGACGGTGGTTTATTTTCAAAAGAAGAAATTGAATCAACTATATTTAATGTTGGAGCTGAATATACTTACTGGAGCCTGTTATCTTTAAGAGGCGGTTATATTTATGACAAGGCAGGTTCGATTACGGGTCCTTCTTTCGGTGCAGGAATACAATATACTTTTGCTAACAAATATAAAGCTTCTTTTGATTTTGCTATGCAACAGGGTGGTGAGTTAGTAGATTACAACAAGACATTCTCTGTTGGCTTAGAATTTTAATTTAAACAATTACAGGTACATAATCTAATATGATAAAAAAAAACAAAACACTTTTAGTATTAGTGGGACTCATAGTCCCGCTATTTCTTTTTTCTCAAAATGATAAACTATTCCTTCAAAAAAGAATAATTAAAGAAGATTATCAAAAAAAAATACACCCTCAACAAGTATATTTCAACAAGCAAAAACAAGAATATCGTGCAGATACCAAGTCCAATAATTTCAATAAGCTATTAGTTTTATTGGTAGATTTTCAAGAAGATGACAATCCAAACACCACCGGGAACGGTAAATTCCTGTTGAGTAAAGATGATATTGATATAAACTTTCCTACTATGCACAGCTTAGGATACGATATTATAGGATCTCCTCCACATGATCATGAGTTTTTTACCGAACAACTAAATGCAGTAAAATATTATTACCAAGCAGTTAGTTTTGGAACTTATAACCTGGAATTTGATATTTACCCTAAAAATAAACAAGCCTATACCCTACCCCATGAAATGGCCTATTACAACCCTGTAGAGTCGGAACTCTTTGTTCAAAGAATTGAGCAGTATTTTAAAGATATATTTGAAACTGCAGACCAAGACGAAGACAGGCCTGTTGCTTTTGCTGATTACGGACATTATATGATTATCCATGCAGGTTCGGACTATCAACACGATGTCATGGGCGACTCATTTCATGACATACCTTCATTTTTTATTAGCATAGGCACCGGAAAAGAAGTCTTCGTTGATAATGGACAAACCGCCATCAAACACGCTAGCAATGTACCTGAAATGATTACACAAGATATCAGAACTTTTGACAATGGCAGTGAAATCATTCATTACGGACACGGTTCAGTCAACTCCGTTTTTGTTCATGAATTCGGTCATTCATTAGGATTTGTTGATCTTTACAACACTCTTAACAACAGACCTGCAGTAGGTATGTTTGACATTATGGATAGTGGAGGCAGCGGCATCCTGACAGATATGTGTGAAAATGGAGAATATTACGCTATAGAAGGAGCGTTACCGGCACTTCCAAGCGTTTGGACAAGACTTATTACATTTGAACAAACCTATCTGGATATGGGAATCCTTAAAGATATTACCAAATGTCAACTCAATTCAGAGCTTAATATTAAAGCTTCATCTGCAAAACATAATCCTTTTAATATTATTCCATACTTCTACAGACTAAGATTAAGTGAAGATGAATACATCTTGATAGAAAACAGAAATCTTGACCCCGATGGAGACGGAGGTACTTCATTACAATCTGCTTTAAACGGAAGAGTTGTACTCCACCCTTCTCCGATTTATGGTGATGGAATTACCTATGAATATGACTGGCTTTTACCCGGTTGGATGGATAATAACTATAAGTCTGTCGGTGGCGGATTACTCATCTGGCATATTGATGATAAACAAATATTCCAAGACGGTATCCAATATGATGAAGGATTTTTTAGTAATTTCGAACTAAATCGTGTTAATACAAACATTAATGGCAATAAAGCCGTCAGAGTAATTGAAGCTGATAATCTGCATGATATAGGTAACCCTTATTCATATTTCTGGACAGGCACAGCTTTTGAGTACTTTTTTAAACATAAACCTATACTGGATGAAAACGGAACATTTATTCAATGGTCAGAGGAAATTCATCAGAATGAACTTTCATCATTCACTAAACCCGCGTTATTAAGTAATCAAGGAAAGCCTTCCTCATGGAAAATAAGTAATATCTCTAAAGCAAAGCCTGTTATGTCATTTGAAATTTCAAATTCTTCATTTGACCATACTAATCTTATAGGAATGTTTCCGAATCTACACTCTGTTTCTAATGTCGCTAAGCTACAAAAGCACAAATATAAACAAATTTCAATCATCGATGAAATCAACGGCATGAGCTTCTATACCTATTACTATGATGATACAAATCCGACATCATGGGAATTTTACTGGGAAGAAGAAGATATAAACCAAAAACCTGATTTTGATATCATAGTAACTAATTTTAAACCGGATGACATTGAAGAATATTTATTAGTTTATGATACAAAAATTATGTTGTTAGATAGTGGCATGAGAGTTCAATGGGACTTTGAAAACTCTATTACCGACACTCCGTTTAACTTTAAAAAAGATGACAAATCATACCTAGTCGTTAATTTTGCAGACAGTACTTCAATTTATGAAGTATTTTATGAGAGTTATAGCCTAAGCCTAAATCATCTTTACTCGTTAAATGAATCTTCAAAAACCTTTTCTGACAATGACAACTTATACCTTCTTGCTAATAATAAATTAGTCAAATTTGACATTTTAAGCAAAAATACTAGCACTTTAGAATTAAATGATAACTTTTCAATTTTTGAGCCAGTTATTTATGTTAATAATTCACTAAAAAACATATTCTTAATGTCAGATAATTATAGAATTTATAAGATTAATGGTCCGGACTATAAACAAATATTTAATTTAAAAGATTACAGTAATCAAGAACCTTCTAATCTGGCACTTGCTTACTCAGAAAATTTTACTGAAAATCTGATTATTTTTAATACTAATAACCAAATTTTTGCACTTAATACAGACGGTTATTTTGTTAAACATTTTCCTGTAACACTTAAAGATTCCGATTTAAGCAGTTTTTCGTTCCCTTATATATTCAAACTACAAGGAGAATTAATCATAATGTTGCAAGATCAACTGCAGGGATTGTTTGCCCTTGACTTAAGCGGAAGACATAGGATTGAATATTCGCAATACTGGAATAAAGGAAATGTAAAAGAACAATTTTTCATCGATACAGAAAATAACCGACTAGTCATGCTCTATGCTGATGCTGATAATAATGTTTTTTCTGCTGAGAAAACCCTCAATCAAGATGATTCAATCATCTGGAACGGATATAGAAACTCAAATTACGGACTACTAAAAAATGACATTAATGTTGAAACTGTTGCCGATAACAATATTGAAATCTTCGTTTACCCAAATCCTGTTAATCAAAAAACAGCTAATCTCAGAATAAATAATTCCAAATCAAAAGCAGTAGTGAAAATTTATAATATTTCCGGACAATTAATTTATTCTGAAATACTCCAAGAAACTAAGGACTATTTCAGAGATGTACGAATTAACACAGACAAGTTAAGCTCAGGTATCTACTTTGCAATTGTGAGTATTGACAATAAAAACTATCAAAACAAATTTGCAATAATTAAATAAGGAGTGAAAGTAATGAAAGCAAAATTCATGCTATTGATTTTATCTGTCCTGCTAAGTTTCTTTATTAACTCAAACCTCATGGCTCAAATATTAGAAGATTTAGACGATGAAATTATTTATAAAACTGATATCATAGAAATACAGCATGAACAAAAATCAGCTGCTAAAGCAATGGCACTTTCAGCATTGTTCCCGGGTACAGGTCAATTTTATATAAGTAAGAAAAACCTAACTGCTTATATTTTCCCAATCATTGAAATAAGCCTATGGTATACATTTTTTAGTTTTGACAAAAAAGGCAATGATGTAACAACAGATTATAAAAAATTTGCTAATGATTACTATAGTAGGCAAAGACAACATGAAGCAGAAACTCACTTGATTGATTATTTGGCTATCTATCCGGGTAATATATACACAACAGAGCACTTTAGACTCGAAGATAAAAATACTCAGCATTTCTACGAAGATATTGGTAAATATAATAAGTATATCTTCGGTTGGGAAGACTGGTATTATACCTACTTCAGAGAACCAAGCAGTAATGAATTGAGAGTACAATGGATTATTTCAGGTGAAAACACCGGAAACCCGGCTGATGTAACATGGATAGGTAATAAAAGAATTTCTGACGGACAAGTTGTTACCACAGATAAAGGCAGCTCACATAGAGATGAATATGTAAAAATGAGACAAGAGGCTGAAGATCATTATGCCAACAGACGAACCATGAATTTTCTAATCCTTATGAATCACGCAATCTCCATGATTGATGCCAATAGAGTAACAAAAAAATATAATAGAGAATACATTAAAACAACCTCTCTTCAACCACAACTTAAAACTGCACTAGTTAATAATAACATTACACCGGTACTTGGATTAAATTTTAATTTTTAAGGAATATATATGAAAAAATTCTTAATCTGCCAAATTCTTCTCTTGCTTTGCTTAAGTATTACGGCACAAGAAACTAAATCAGTAAAAAAAGCGATGCTAATGTCTGCGATTTTACCCGGAGCAGGTCAACTTTATATTCATAATAATACAAAAGCCGGCATTTTCTTAGCATCAGATTTAATTATCCTTTCATCCTATATAAGATTTGGCAAAGACAGAAGCATTGCAATAGATAATTACAAATCTCTTGCAAATGTTCATGCTGGATTAAGAAACGATGCGACTAAAGAACTTTATAATCTTGCTCAAAAATATAAATCTTCTGAAATATATAACAATCAACTGGAAATGAGTGCCAGAAATTATTTTTACCTCATTCATAACGACTACCAAGCTTATATTGATTATATGGATAGAAATCGCATTAGTGAAAACGATTCATGGACATGGTCAGAAGATAAACACTATCAAGAATATAAAGATAGACGAGAAGATAAACAAAGATATGAAATATATCAAAACTTTGCATTTGGGGCTATTATTGTCAATAGGCTTATCAGCGTTGTTGATGCAGTTGTTTCAACCAATAAATATAATAGAAATAATCAGATTTATACCCTGCCACACTTTGAAGGAAAAGGACTAACTCTTATTTATGAACACAAATTTTAAAAAACATATTCTTTTATTTTTGCTGTTATTGTATATAATAAGCCTCTCAGCTCAACCGAAATTCATTACAGCATTAAAATCAGCAGTGATTCCGGGATGGGGAGAACTTTCCAAAGGTAATAATTCAGGATATATTTTCTTGGCAAGCGAGGTAGCTCTTTGGAGTGGAAAAATTTACCTAAACAAAGAATCTGATTTAAAAATTAAACAAGCACACCAGTTTGCCATTAATCAGGGAAATGTTCTTAACCCAAACTATCCCAATGAAATCAGATTACTTATGGAAAAATACGACCGTTCAGGCTTTGAAGCCGGTGGTTATAACGAGTCAGTTGTCAGACAAGCAATTGAAAAATTTCCATATAACCCGGAACTCCAAACTGAATATATCAAAAACAATCAATTACCTGCTGAATATTACTGGGATTGGCAATCAAGAGACACACGAAAAACTTATCAAATCATGAGAAAAGATTCTGCTCACTTCGACGATTATGCCAAAGCCGTTACAGGTGTAATTATTGTTAATCATATAGCAAGCTTTTTCAATGCATTAAGAGTAGCAAATAAAGAATCAAAGATAAATATTTCATCATCTTTTGATAAAAACCTCAATCCTTATATCTTTTGCAACATCAAGTTTTAATATATTAGAGCTTGAATCATTCAAGCCCCTATTGTTGAACGATTCTATGTATCAGGACAGACTTTATTGAGGCTGTCTCATAACTACTGTTGTGCAAACACCCCTGTTTGCACTTAACATCATAAATCATTTACAATCA
>CAZJNG010000086.1:0-8369 GCA_964547265.1 uncultured Candidatus Cloacimonadota bacterium
AACAATTAATGAAAGAATATCAAAAAATTCATCAAGATAGAATCAATAATAATCAACTAATAAAAGAAAATTCTCAACAAGATGATGATATTCCTGAAGATGCTAATTACGGTTATGACGACTCTAAATATCATTCTGAAGATATTGAAATTAGTGATAATACCTCAGAACAAGATACTATAGAAGAAAATCAAACTCCTCATACAGAAGAAAAAACTGATAATTGATTTTCTGAATAAAATTAAGGCAAGCATTAAAATGCTTGCCTTTTTACTTTTTAATGTTTTAAATCATATCTAAAACTTTATTTGCTTTATCTATAAAAGATTTTAACTCATCTCCGGTAAATCTTTTTTGTTCAAGCATTGCTAAATCATGAATATATCCTGTGAGAGTTTTTGCTTTATCATCTTTGCCTGATAGTGATAAGTCATAAATCTTTTTAATGGTTGGATTCTCAGTATTGATTACAAAGGTATGATTATTAAACATAGCTTCTCCACCACCCATTGATAAGGCATTCATCTCTTGAAACCTTCTCATAAATTCATCATAAATAACCATAGCAGGTAATTTAGAAGTCTTTAAGCTTTTAGCTTCAATTGTTATCTTCTCATTATTTAAAAGTTCTTTAAATTTTTCTTGTAATTTTTGGCTAAAAGTTTTGTTGTCTTGATCAACAATTTCTGCTTTGTCTTTGTCAATCAATAAATCATTAACTTCTGAATCTATACGGACAAATCTGATGTCTTGTATTTTCATTTCAAGATGTTGCATAAGATGAGTGTCAAGTGGTGAATCGCAGAAAAGAATCTCGATATTTTGCTCTTTAATAAGATTAAGTAATGAAACCTGAGTATGTTCATTAACGCCGTAATAAATTTTTACCGGTTTCTCTTCTTTTTTGTTCTTTTCTAAATATTCATTGATAGTAACAAACTCTCCGTTGGAGTTTTTAAATATTAGATAATCTCTCATTGTTTCTGCAAAATCATCTTCTGTGAGGATACCATATTTAATTACATTTTGTAAATCATCCCAATAAGATTCATATTTTTTTCTGTCTTCTTTAAAAGTATTGATAAACTGGTCACTTATTTTTTTAATTATATATTTTTTTATCTGTTGTACTTGAGTATCATTTTGTAAAAAACTTCTTGAAACATTAAGAGGAATATCAGGTACATCAATACCACCTTTAAGCATGGTCATAAATTCAGGGATAAACTCTTTTAAGTTATCAGCTACAAAGACATTATTACAATATAGTTTAACCTTACCTTTGAGCATTTCTAAGTCTTGTTTCATTTTCGGGAAGTATAGGATACCTTTTAAAGTAAACGGAAAATCAGCATTTAAATGTATCCAGAATACAGGATCATTGTAATCATGGAAAATATTCTTATAAAATTCTTTATATTCTTCTTCTGTTACATCTTTTGGTTTTCTATTCCATAAAGCTTCCTTTTGATTAACTATATCTTTATCAAATAGTATAGGAAACTCCATGAAGTTGCAATACTTCTCAAGTAATTCCTTGATTTTAAAATCTTCAAGATATGACTCTGAATCTTTATTTAGGTATAAAGTAACTGTTGTACCTATTTTTTTTCTCTTGCCTTCTCCTGCTGAGTATTCAACAGAACCGTCACATTCCCAGAATGCAGGCGTTGCTCCTTCTTGATATGATAAGGAATCAATAGTTACTTTTTCCGATACCATGAATGATGAATAAAAACCTAAGCCAAAATGACCGATAATGTTCGCTTGCTTATCTTTGTACTTATTGATAAAATCTTCGGCACCTGAGAAAGCAATCTGATTGATATATTTTTCAATCTCTTCAGCAGTCATTCCAATACCATTATCAATGATAGATATGGTTTTTTTCTTTTTATCAACCTTAACTTCAATGTTTAGCTCTTCCGGTTTTACATTTGGGTCTAGTATTTTTCTCTTATTACTTGCATCGGTTGCATTTGAAATAAGTTCTCTGATAAAGATATCATGCTCAGAATACAACCATTTTTTTATTATCGGAAAAATATTTTCTGTATGGATACTTAAAGTACCTTTTTGCTTATCTGACATTATTGCCTCCTTGATATTATTCTTTTTTATGCTTATATTGATAAAATAATACAGTAAAGAATTTTGTCAACCTTTTTTTTAGCAAACTATAAACTAGACTGCTAATGATGTTGTTTAGCTTTTGAAATAATAATTATTAGCGTACAGCAGTTTAGTAATTTGTGAAATAGAATATTCTTGTTAATTGTCTAAACATTAATAAAAAAACCTCAATCAGTAATATTGATTGAGGGTAAAAAGTAATAAAGCATTTCTACTCTTTTTTTACATTGAAATTTTCAATAAATTGTCTTAATATATATGATCTTGAAGGGTGTCTTAATTTCCTTAGAGCTTTATCTTCAATTTGCCTGATTCTTTCTCTGGTTACATTAAAGATGTGACCTACTTCCTCAAGTGTTCTATGGTGTCCGTCATCAATACCGAATCTTAATCTGATTACTCTTTGTTCTCTATCAGTAAGAGTTTTAAGGATTTCATCAACTTGTTTCTTTAATAGATTTCTTTCAGCAACTCTTTCTGGTGATATAGTTGATTTATCTTCAATGAAATCACTAAGGTTGCTGTCTTCACTATCATTTCCGATAGGCTTATCAAGAGAAACCGGTTCTTTTGAAATAGAAAGGATATTTTTAATCTTTTCTACAGGTAAATCAAGTGCTTCTGCTAACTCTTCAGGATAAGGTTCTCTACCATATTTTTGCATTAACTTACGGGCGGTACGATTAATCTTATTGATAGACTCGATCATGTGAACAGGTACTCTGATTGTTCGTGCCTGGTCAGCAATAGCTCTGGTAATTGCCTGTCTAATCCACCAGGTAGCATAGGTTGAGAATTTATAACCCTTACGATAATCATATTTATCAACTGCTCTCATCAAGCCTGTATTGCCTTCCTGAATCAAATCCATGAAATCAAGACCTCGATTATTATACTTCTTAGCAATACTAACCACAAGTCTGACATTTGCTTCTATCATTTCATTTTTTGAACGTTCTTTCATTTTTTCACCGCGTTCAATTTCTCTAAGCAAGAAAACCATTTCATCAGAAGTCATTCTGGTTTCAAGTTCAACTCTTCTAATTTTTCTTCTGGCATTTTTAATCTTTCTAAGTGTCTCAATAAATAATTCAGGATCAACTTGAGTTTCATCCTGAACCTCTTTATACTCTTCATCACTTTTCTTTGCTTTTCTGCCATAGAAGCATATCTCGTCAACAGAATAGTCTTTTATTCTGGCTAAATCACTTATTGAGCGTTGTGACTCTTCAATACGATCAACTAAGCTTTTAATACGATAAACCATTCTCTTAACAAGTCTCTCATTAAACACAAGTCTGGAGAATGAGTTTACTATATTATCTCTTAACTCGTCTATTTCTTCTTGTTTTGTTAATAGTCCGTTATCATCAATTGTAGATTCGTCAATCATTAGACCAATAGCATTGAAATTAGTGTCCGCTTCTTTAAGAATAGACTTAAATTCGTTAATTAGTTTAACATCTTGAGTTTTATCAACCCAACTTCCGAAGTCCATTCTGAATATTTGATCCAAGCGAATTCTTTTTTCATTGAATCTGTAAAGGAAATTAAACATCTCTCTTAATGTACTGCCACATTTGAAAACATTTTGATTAATCATTCTTTGAGCTGATTCAATTTTTTTAGCAATCCTTATCTCACCTTCACGAGTGAGAAGTTCTACACGCCCCATTTCTTTTAAATACATTCTTACAGGATCATCATAATTTTTTCGTGTTGAAGCTTTTTTGGCAGTTGACTTTTTTTGTTTAGGTGCTGATCTGGTAACTCTTTTTTGAGTTTCATCAATAATATCAATACCTTGTTCTTTTAAGTCATTGATTATATCTTCGATTTTATCTAAAAATAATGGACTTTCAGGCAAAATTTCATTAATTTGCTGAAAAGTAATATAGCCCGTCTCTTTACCCAAAATTGTAAGCTTTTTCAGACAATCATTATAACTCAGCATTTAGGCTCCTTAAAAAATAGTTTTACGAACAACCGTTTTTGACAATTTTGAAATCTCTTTTTTAACAAAAAACTTTTTTTCATAATATTCTGAATTTTCAATATCTTTTGACAGTTTTTCATTAATCTCCTTTAGATCTTCTTGTAATTTTCTCAGTTTAACCTGACGGATTAAATCATCAATTTCATCAAAAAATTCCTCATCAAAAAATAATTGTGATAGTTCTGATTTCAAGTCATCATTATCAATTTTCTCTAATATTAAAGCTGGATTATCAGATAATTCAGTTAAATCACTATTTATAATGAAATTATAAATAAATCTAAGATTATCATTAATAAAATAACTCTCATCAAGGGTTTCTGCAACTTTTTTTATTAAATTAATTTCTTTAAGCATAAGTTTGAGTAATTTTTTTTCTTCTTCAAACTTATATGTAAGAGGTTTTTGTTCTTTTGGGGGTTCATTTTTTTGAAATTGTTTTTGTATTTTTTTTCTTAGATTAATCTCTGATATCTGAAAAGCATCTGATATATCTTTAATAAATAGTTCTCTTACTATAGGGTCTTCGATTTCCGGAGATATATCTAAGAGTAATTGAATTGCGGGTCTTTGACCACCGAAAAACTTGTTATGTTCAGCAACAAATTTTGTTAAGGTCAGGGCATTTTGTTGAAGGTTTAAAAAATCATCAACAGAATAATTTAATAAATAAGAGTCCGGGTCATGATTGTCAGGTAAAAGTATTATTTTTGCAGTGCATGACTGTTGTATAATCAATGATGATGCTCTTACTGCAGCAGTTATACCTGCTTTATCTCCATCATACAATAATAAGAAATTCTTTGTATATCTGCTGATTAGGTTTATCTGTTCTTTGGTTAGTGCTGTTCCCAGAGATGCAACTGAATTTTTAAACCCTTTTTCATAGAGTCTTAGAAAATCAAGATAACCTTCTGTAATATAAACTGAATTCTTTTTGCCTATTTCAAAGCGTGTAATATATAGACCGTATAACTCTTTACCTTTAAGGTAAATATCCGTTGTAGGAGAATTCATATATTTGCCAAGTTTTTCTTGTTCTTCGCTTAAAGCACGACCACCAAAGGCAACAATATTACCTGTTACAGAATGGATTGGGAACATTAATCTATCTCTGAAAACATCATAAGTATCTTTATTTTCTTTTACTCTAAATAAACCGGTTTCAGGGAAGATGTCTTCTGATATTTGGTTTTTAAACAGGTAGTTTTTTAAAGCAGAAAAGCTATCCAGTGAATAACCAATTCCAAACTCTTTAGCAATTTCTATTGGAATCTTTCTTTTTTCTAAATATTTTTTAGCATTATGTCCATATTTATCAAGATTTTCTACAAAGAAATCACCGGCGAGTTTATAGATCGAATACAATAAGTCTCTTTTAGTATTTTTCTTTTTGTATGATTCATCATTTTTTAGAGTAACTCCTGCCTTTTCTGCTAGTTTTTTAAGAGCTTCAAAGAATGATATTTTTTCATAGTCTCTGACGAAAGTTATTGCATTACCTGCTTTTGCACAGCCGAAGCATTTATATATCTGTTTTTTTTCACTTACCATGAAGGAAGCTGATTTTTCATCATGAAATGGACATCTGGCTTTAAAATTTGTGCCTGATTTTTTAAGAGGAATATACGATGATATAACATCAACGATATTGATAGATTTTAGGATTAATTCGATAGCATTATCATTCATATTTATAGACTTATCACCGTTACACCATCTCCACCGGCATCGCTTGATGGAGCATAATAATCTTGAACCCTGGGATGCTTTTTAAGAAAATCTCTAATTTTTTTTCTTAAAATCCCGGTTCCTTTGCCATGAACGATTCTTATCTTTGATAATCCGCAGAATAAGGCATTATCAATAAATTCCTGAATCAAAGGTTTTGCTTCATCAAAAGTTTTACCAAGTAGATTAATTTCCATACTTGCTTTGTTGGTGAATCCGACATTTTTACGACTCACTATAGAAACAGATTCTTCTTTTGTCTGACTTTCAAGTTGAAATACCTCGTCAGTTTTAACATTAAAAAAGATACCATTCATATCAACACGAAAAGTGTCTTTTTGAATATCAATGACTTTGGCCTGAGTTTCAAACTTTCTGACCCAAACATTATCACCAATTTCTACTTTATCAGTTTTTGCTGGATTGTTTTTATCTAACTTTGATTTCTTAGAATAAACTTCATTTTGCAGAGTATTTATTTCTTTACTTAGCTGTTTGATTTTTTCTTTTTTTTCTTGTTTATCAATTTTTTCAATTTCAGCTAAGTCATTATTAAATTTCTTTTGTAAATTTGTTAAATATTCTTGAGTTTCTTTTAAAGATGACTTGATTAATTTTTTCTTATTAACCTCAAGGTCGTCAATTTTTTTTTCATATTCAGAGGCTTTCATGTCTAGCAATCTGTTTTTTAGTTCAAGGTTATAATTATTTTGTGCTAATTTCTTTTTTTCGTCATTCATTTTTTTGAGAAGGTCTGTAAGCATGACATTTTGATTACCTGAAAGCTCTTTGGCTCTTTCAATTAATTTTAAATCAAGTCCAAGTTTGGATGCTATTTCGATTGCGAAGCTATTGCCGGGGAAACCTAAAACAAATTGATATGTAGGTTCGTGTTTTTCAGGGTCAAACTGCATGGATGCATTAACACAATCAGGGTTATTTTCAGCAAAAATCTTTAGGCTTGTATAGTGTGTTGTGATTACAGCTAAGACTTGTTTTTCTACTAATTTTTCTAAAATTGCCTGTGCTAAAGCAGAGCCTTGTTCAGGGTCAGTGGCAGAGCCGATTTCGTCAATTAAGACTAGCGAATTTTTATTGGAATTTGTGATTAGATGTTTAATGTTTTCGATATGTCCACTATAGGTACTAAGAGATGACTCTATGGACTGATTATCACCAATATCAGCATAAATGCCCGATAACAGTCCGATTTTTGTCCCATAATCTACAGGTACAGGTAAGCCGGATAAAGCCATTATGATACATAAACCTACAGTTTTAAGTGTAATAGTTTTACCACCTGTATTAGGTCCTGAGATTAGGAGAATATTAAACTTGTCCCCAAGTGTTAAGTCAAAAGGAATAACTTTTTTTACTGAACCATATTTTATTATTAATAAAGGATGCCTTGCTCTTTTTAAATCAATAATATTATCAAGGCATATCTCAGGAACTATTGCTTGAATCTCATTAGAAATTCTGGCTATTGCAAAAAAGGCATCGGCAGTAATAATTATATCATAATTAATAAGGATTCCTTCTTCTTCTTCTCTGAGTTCTGCTGTAAATTCACAAAAAATCTTAAAAATTTCTTCTTTTTCGGCCTTGAAGAGGTCATTTAGCTCATTATTAAGAGGCACAACAGCTTTAGGTTCGATAAATACAGATGCTCCACTTCCGGAACGCCCATGTGATATGCCGTCTATCATATAGGTAAAACCTTCTTTGACAGGGATAACAAACCGTTCATCTCTTTTGGTGATAATTTTATCTTGAAGATATGACTCAATTTGTGAATTATTAATAGTCTTATTAAGTTCAGATTGAATCTTATCTTTAAGTTTTCTTATTCGTTGTCGTATATTCTTTAGAGTAGAGGATGCACTATCTAAGACCTCACCTTCATCGCTGAATATTTGTCTGTATTTTGTTTCAAATAGTTTGTAATCAGATAATGGTTTAACAAGAACTTTAAAGTCAGGATAATCAATAAGTTTGTCAGAATAGCTCAGAATAGTATTTGATAATGCGATAACTCTTATAATAGCTCTAAATTCTTCAAAATTATAAGCTAATGTTTTTATTTCTTTAAAGATAAATCTAATATCTTCAATATTTCTAAAATCAAAATCACTAACTTTAATAATAAAGCGTTGGATGTCATTTATCTGATTTAATCTGTTTAGAATTTTATCTTTATCTGACATAGGTTTGATTGTTTTTAAAAACTCTTTACCCGGTTCAGAATGACAATGACTTATAATATAGTTAATGTATTTATCAAATTCAAGGTGTTTGTATGTTTTCATTATATACTAAGAATTATAATCTTACTTCGAAATTTTTATCTTTAATGTCAAGGATAATAGTTTCTTTAATTTTTTGCATTTCTTTTATTATGGCAGAGTCGCTTACAAAATATTTTATTTGCTGTAAAAAAGGTAAAAATTGAATTTATAAAAGAAAAAATATTATTATAATAATACTGTTTAAAAAAACAAAAAAAGCT
>CAZJNG010000087.1:0-8328 GCA_964547265.1 uncultured Candidatus Cloacimonadota bacterium
AGCAAAAAATCAAGCAATGAATCAATAATATAAACGAAACTGTCCAAATATCAGCCTGTTCATTTAAGCTGTCTTGCCTTTGTTTATCGTAAAAAGTGCTTCTATATGCTCAGTATCAAGGTTTTCTTGACAAATCAAGCCAATATTCAGATTAGCAATAAATGAATCTTTGTTAATATTCAATTTACCTTTTACAATTAACTCTTTCAACCATAAGGAATAAATAATTGCTAATACAGTTTCTTCGCTTTTTAATCCATATCTTCCTGATAATGCCTTTTTAATATTAAATAAGGTTAATCATTATGATTATATTTTGAAATTAAAGAGTTCAACATCTAAACAAAGAAAGTCTCTGCATTGCGAGTAAGTCCCTTTTAGTTTTTGGATTGCTTCGTCACAAGCTCCTAGTAAAGACAAGTTGTTGTCACTGCGAACGAAGTGCAACAGTCTTCTAAATACTTAGTCACAGATTTTAGAGACTGTCTCAAAATGTCAAAAACCGGAACCCTGACGGCTCGTCAGGGCTTGTCATTCTGAGCTTGCGAATAATCTCTATATTTTCTATAGTAATCTTATATTATTGAATTGTAATATTTTATAAAAATCAAGGAGATCCTTCTCTGCGTTCAGGATGACAAAATTTATTCAAAATTTTGTTTACATTCATGAACATTAAACAGTATCTAAAGTATGTGGCTATGATTTTAAAATATTCATTTTCATAGAACCAAATTAGTTTGAGTCCTTTGTGATTAGATAAAATCCTCTTAATCCGTGTTAGAAAAACTTCTCTGCAGTTTCTGTGTTTAATATCCATAATTCACAGCTTCAAATTATATTTTTTTAACTTACGATGCAAAGCATAATGAGATATTCCTAATAGTTTACAAGCTTCGATCTGTATATTGTTTGCCGCTTTCATAGCTCTTTGAATCAGTAATTTTTCTGTTTCTATTAAGTTCAGGTTTAACAGAGCATTATCAGTAAGGGTTGAATTATTATTAATTTCAGGAATAACAGTATAAACATCGTCAGTTTGAATAATATTGTTTATGCAAAACAAAGCTAATCGTTGTATAATATTATTTAATTCTCTGATATTACCGGGATAACTATATTCACACAAGTGCTTTAAAGCTGCAGAAGAAATTTTAATATCTTTTTTCCCTACATTCACACAAAATTCATTTAGCATATAATCCACTAAGATTGGAATATCTTCCTGTCTGTCACGTAAAGGTGGAATATTAATCTGTAAAGAATTAATACGATTAAAAAAGTCCAGTCTGAATGTATTACTTTTAATCATAGATTTCAAATCTTTGTGTGTTGCACTTATCAGTCTGAAATCACTTGTTTTATATCTGGAACTGCCGAGAGGTATGAATTTTTTTTCTTCCAGAACTCTTAAAAAAGCTGATTGAATATCTAAAGGCATATCACCTATCTCATCTAAGAAAAGAGTTCCCTTATTTACTAATTCGAAATAACCTGTTTGATCATAACTTGCTCCTGTAAAAGAACCTTTTATATGTCCGAAAAGACTACTTTGGATAAGTCCTGAATTGAATAAAGCACTATTAACAGGGATAAATTTTTCATTTTTTCTGTTACTGTTATAGTGGATTAGTTTAGCGATAAGTTCTTTACCTGTCCCTGACTCTCCGTTAAGCAGAATATTAACCTTGTCATTTCTTGCTGCAACGAGAGCTTCATAAATTACTTTTTCCATTGTCTTACTTTTTCCTAAAACCGGATAACCTATCAGTTGTGCCATTTCCTGTGAAATTAAAGAGGATGTTTCTTTAAATAAGTAATGCTTGTTTTCTCCGGTGCTATATAAAGCTCCTGCATTAAGTTCTGCGTGTTTTTTATTTCTTTCTATGTCAGTAGTCTCTTTAATGTTTATATACTTTTTGCTGAACTTATAAGCTGAATGATAATCTTTTTGCTTTCCATAACAATAAATAAGATTCTTATAAAGTTTTAGTAGTTTATGATAATATTTTTCTTTTATCAGGTAATTTTCACATTGTAAAAGATTATTTAAGGCATTTTCTGTCTTGCCTGATTTAATTAAAATATCTGCATATATCTGTAAGGAACTGAAATAAGTCCTTTTATTCTGATTTTCACCTGTCAGTTTCAGGGCTTTAGTTATTTTTATTTCTGCATCTGTGTATTTTTTATTTTTGAAATCTATGATTGACAGATTCATATATGCTCCTGTCATAAGCTCTTTATTGTCATTATCTTTACTGTATTGCAGGGTTTCAAGTAAAAAATGCTCTGCTTCCTGAAACTGATTTGATTCTATATAAATATTTGCCATATTAGATAATATCATATAATAAAAACCCGGGTTAAGTTCTTTAATTTTTTGCTGTTTCAATTGATTAAAATAATAAAAAGCCTGTTTGTAATCTTTAATCTTTTGATATGAACTTGCCAGATTGAATTTTACAGTAAAAATGTTTTCCGTTTCATCATCTGTTGACAAATTAAGTACTTCCTGAAAATATAAAATTGCCTGTTGATGTTTATCTCTGCATGAATTTAGTCGCCCTAAGGCTGCGAAAGACATCATAATTGCCTGTTGTGAATTGTTTCGTTTAGCAAAACTTAACGCGTCTTGATAATATTTCTCTGCAATTTCATATTGCCCGGTACTCTCATAGATGTAGCCCGGATTAGTGTATCTATTTGGAATATCAGTTACACATCCAAACTCATTTATAAGTTTCAATGATTCTTTTAATACTTTAATACTATTTGAATAATCTTGCTCCATCCAGTAAAAAAAGCCAAAACATTGTAATAGTTTGGCTTTCCATACAGGATGTTTAATTAATTTTTTATACTTACCATATAAGGGGAAGTATTTTTTAAATAAAGAGATTGCTTCAGTATTCTGAATAAACTGAAAAGCCTTAACAAATATTTCTGCTATACACTCACATATGCTTTCATCAGGTTGATCATCAAATTCTAAATAAGCGTCAGTAAGCTCAATAGTTTTTTCGAAGTATTCAAATATTGATTTATTTCGCTCATTAAAACAATAATTAATTATTTGTACTAAAACAGGAAACTTTTTCAATTTACCTGTATTTTCATATTCAGCTATCAGACTGTTTAAGCTCATTTTCACTCCTTTGCAATATGGCAATTATTAGCGATTATGCAATTTGTTTTCGCAATATCTGTCAATATAAAAATTAAAAAATAATCTTCATAATTAATCTAATATCTATAAATATATGAAATATATACAGATAAATTATATTTACCTGTTGCTGGTTGATTTGGCATAAGGATTGTTATATAAAAAAATAAATCTTTAATAATGGAGGGTTAATGAAAAAATTAACTATGACTGTTTTACTTATGATTCTTAGCTTAAGCGTTTTAACGGGATCTGGTCCTGAAGCAATTGTTCCAGCAGGTGCAGGAACAGAAGAAAATCCTTATCAAATAGCAAGCTGGCAAAATCTGTACTGGCTTAGCCAGAATTCTGGAGAATGGAATAAACATTATGTACAAACTGTAAGTTTAGTCTTTCCGGAGAGTATTAATAGCTGGGATGATAATAAAGGCTGGACTCCAATTGGAAATAACTCTACTGCATTTACCGGAGTCTATAACGGAGTAGGTAATACAGTTTCAGGTTTATTCATCAATAGGCCTGAGATAGATTATCAGGGACTGTTCGGGAATATATCAGGGATAAATACTTTAATTGAGAATATCGGAGTGCTTGATGTAGATATCACAGCAAAAAATTATGTCGGAGGAATAATCGGATGTATTAATGGTGGGACACTCAAAAGATCCTACAGTACCGGTAGTATTAATGGCAATCAGTATGTTGGAGGGTTAACTGGTGCAAATTATCAGGTAATTTCCCAGTGTTTTACCTCAGTAAATGTTGCTGGTGCTAGTTATGCAGGAGGAGCAATTGGTATCACATACTATAATACATCAATAACTCAAGATACTTATAGCAGTGGCAGTGTTACAAGAAAATCAGGAACTAACAGTCGTTTTGGTGGATTTGTAGGAGGTAGCGAAAATAGTGCATCAATTTCAAATTCATATTCAACAGGAATTGTTATCTATTCAGGTACATCAAATCCTACAGATAAAGGTTTTGTAGGACATATATTTGATCTGGTAACTTTTGAAAATTGCTTTTGGGATATGGAGACATCGGGACAAAGCACTTCTATTGGTGGCGATAATGTAACGGGTAAAAGTTCTGAGCAGATGAAAACACAATCTACCTTCACAAACTGGAATTTTGAAAATATCTGGACAATAGCAGCTAGTTTTAATGCAGGATATCCATATCTTCAATGGCGAGTTTTTCCACCGGAAAACAGTCCGAGTATTCAAGCTGCTAACATTGTGTTTAACCATATTAATTACAACCGAATATCATTAAGCTGGTCAAATGGTAATGGTGATAAGCGAATAGTTTTTGCAAAACAGGCAGGATCTGGAACTGCTGGTCCTATAGACAATACAGTTTACACAGCAAATACAGTTTTTGGTGAGGGATCTGAGATTGCTGCATCCGGTTGGTTTTGTGTATATAACGGACTAAATGATGATGTTACAGTAACAGGTTTGACTCCAAATACAGAATATATCTTTCATGTAATTGAATATAACGGAAATGGTCCTTATGCTTTATATAATAATGATACCGCTGGAAATAATCCGGGAGTTCAGGTTTCGGCTGTACTTACAACTCCGTCTGTTCAGTCAGATGATATTATCTTTTCAAATGTAACTCATAGTCAAATGACGATTAACTGGACAAATGGCGATGGCAGTAAAAGAGTAGTATTTGCAAAACAAGCATCTTCAGGAACTGTAAGTCCCCAGAATAATACTACTTACATTGCTAACTCACATTTTGGCAGTGGAACAGAATTAGATAACTGGTTTTGTGTATATAATGGTACAGGAAACTCAGTTGTTTTAACCGGATTGACAGAAATTAATAATTATATTATTCAGATTTTTGAATATAATGGCAGTAGTGGCAGTGAAAACTATTTAACTGAAACTACATCAAATAATCCAAAAGCTCAAATGACATCTACATCTCCAGTCGATTATTTATTCACAAACTGTTCACAAACAGGAAAGTCCGGTCCCTCTCAAGAACAAGTAAACCAGGCTTACACGGGAACTAATCTTGAAGGCAATGTAAGCGTAGCTAATGGCATTCAGGAATGGGTAGTTCCAGAAAGCGGGATATATACAATAGAGGTTACAGGTGCAAAGGGTGGTTCATGGACTGGTAATGAGCCAGTTTATGGTGGAAACGGAGCAAAAATTACCGGAGATTTTGAACTAACAGCAGGAACTACTTTATACATATTAGTTGGGCAAAAAGGTACTGATAAAACATCAGGAACTCCAAGTTATAATGGTTTCGGTGGTGGCGGCGGATCTTATGTTTATACTTTAAATGCAGAATTGCCACTTATTGCAGCCGGGGGAGGTGGTGGCGCTTATGCACATTCAACACTACGTTTAGCAGGTATTGCCGGCACTAATGCAACAGATGGAGTTAGTGTAAGGAATGCTGAAGGAGGAAGTTCAGGTACAGGTGGTGGAATAAACGCAAATTACGCCGGCGGCGGAGGTGCAGGTTATTTAGGAAACGGAGAAACAGGCAATTTAGGCGGTGTAGGAGGGAAAAAACCGAGTGAAATGGGTATCGGTGGTACAGGATATTCCTCTTATGGAACTGAAGGTGGTTTCGGTGGTGGCGGCGGAGGTTCTTGTGCCGGAGGCGGTGGCGGAGGCTACTCCGGTGGTGCAGGAGGTGTCTATTCGCAAGATTACTATGGAGGCGGTGGCGGAGGTTCTTACAATTCAGGAACTAATCAGATAAACCTTGCCGGAGTAAATGATGATCACGGATATGTAAAGATAAGTAAAAAAATGAGTACAGTTATTTTTACCGATGGTAGTAACTTTAATCCTCAGATAATTCCAGGCAGTGAAAATCAAAGGATTGGTAGATTTAATTTAATCGCAAATGAAACAGGTGCATTCTTAAATGAAGTATCAATAAAACTAAATGATTTCCGCTCAGGTATATCAAACTTTAAACTGTGGTATAGTAATGATATAGACTTTAACTCTGAAACTGGCATTCAACTTGGTTCCACAATAACTGATGATCCGGGAATAGGAAATTCTATAAACTTTGTTTTAAATCACGAAATAACTGTTGAGGGAGGATATTATTTTGTGACAGTCGATGTAAGTAATAATGCATCAGGTACTATCAGATTATTAATAGAAAACACTTCAGATATCATTATTCAGGGAGGAGTTCTCTCTCAGGAGATTAATAATGCAATGCTTTCAGGATCAAATGCTACACTGCCTGTAACACTTTCATCATTTACAGCTACATACACAGCCTCAAATACAGTTAGTATTATGTGGACTACAGAATCTGAATCTAATATGATAGGTTATCATATCCTTAGAGCAAAAACTAATGAACTTGACACAGCTCTCAGGATGACGAAAAATATTATTATAGCTCTAAATCAACCTGAGACACAACAGTATAGTTTTCAGGATAAAGAAATTGAAACCGATACCGAGTATTTCTACTGGCTTCAATCTGCTGAATACGACGGAACAATTGAATTCTTTGGTCCTATTTCTATCAAGACACAAATTATTTCTCAGGAAACTCCTGTGATTCCGCTTGTTACTCAACTTAACGGAGCATATCCAAATCCTTTCAATCCAAGCACTACTATCAGTTTTGATATTGCTGAAAAGACAAATGTAACAATAGATATCTTTAATATCAAAGGACAAAAAGTCAAATCTCTGGTTAATCAGGAAATAGCTCAGGGTCGTCATAGCGTAATCTGGAACGGTCTCGATAATAATCATAAAAGAGTTGCTACCGGCGTGTATTTCTATATAATGCAGGCAGGGCAATATACTCAGATAAATAAGATGTTGATGATGAAATAAAATAGCTTAATGCCTTAGATGTGGCAAAGCTGATTAATAATATCCGGGGTGTTTTAAATAATGCCCCCTTTTTTAGTTTTATATGCAGGTATGAGGGTAAAAATGTTTTTACAAGTCTCACGCGAAGCCGCGAAGTCGCGAAAGAAGATTTATAATCGCAAAAAACTAAGGCGTTGTAATTAAACCTTAAAAATCCCGAAGGGATTAAATGATCATAACCGTATGCAAGCGAAGCGTAGCTTACGGTTATAGTCCAACTAAAATATTAACCCCGAAGGGGTTACACTAATACATATTTTAAAGTTCAGACCTTACACTCTGCTATTACTCTTTCTCCGTACTAACGCACATGGTTATACGGATATCTTGCCTCCGGCACTCAAATGTTATTCATTTTCATAGAACCAAATTAGTTTGAGTTCTTTGTGTCCTTTGTGATTAGATAAAATCCTCTTAATCCGTGAAATCCGTGTTGAAAGAAAAATCTTCTTTGCTGTCTTTGATTTTAATAACAATCCGTCTTAGAATGCTCTCATTCAATACTCACGCCACACTCAACAAAATACAATCAACGAACAGGGTACCTCCAGGATGCTTTTTCCCTCCTGGAGGTCAGCTAAATCTTACTTGTAATACAGTTATTGAATTGTTAGTAGATAAATAATTGCAAAATAATACTATAACATAACTCATACAGAGGTCACCTTAACACCGTTTAAAAATATCACCAATCAATGTTAAAAGAAAAATACTCTTTTTATTGACAAAAAATCAATCAAATTATATTTTACTAAAAAAATATGATGGAGTCTCAAATGCATAATGACAAAATAACAAATGTCTTACTCATTGGCTACGGTAATATGGGGCAAATTATTGAAACTGAAGCCAAAAATTGTAATTGTTTCATAATTGACATTATTGACCCAAATAATAAAAAGTATAATAAAAGCTTATCAGAAAGTAATATAAATAAATGTGACGTAATAATTGAATTTACAAATCCTCAAAGTGCTTTTAAACTTATTGATACAGCTCTAAGTTACAATAAACCCATTATATCCGGCACTACAGGTTGGTTTTCTCAAATAGATGACTTGAAGAAAAAACATGATTTTACTAAATCAACTTTAATCTACAGTTCAAACTATTCTGTTGGAATGAATCTTTTTTATCAACTTACTGACTTTGCAAGTAGATTAATCAACGAATCTCAACTTTATGATGTCTACGGCCTTGAGGCTCACCACAGAAAGAAACTTGACTCGCCTTCAGGAACAGCTAAAGTTTTGTCTGATATAA
>CAZJNG010000088.1:0-8113 GCA_964547265.1 uncultured Candidatus Cloacimonadota bacterium
CTTTGTCCCTTGATTCATAAGGATCATAAACCGGATATTCTGCCATTAAATCTGCCAGATCATCATTAGGTGAACCTCTGTAGTGTTCTCTGAAACGACTATCAGTCCATTGAGCGGCACCATTAAGAAAGAAGGTAAATTTTGATCTTAATGTTGGGTTTAAAAAATAAATTGGAACAGGTCCGCCAAAGTTAAACTTAAATTCGTCTCTGTTTGAGCCATCATTAAATAAATGATCTGTTATGCCTTCAATTTTTCCTTCGTAACGATCACTACCGTCTTTAGTAACGATATTAATCATACCTGATTGTGCATTTCCGTATTCAGCAGTGAATCCACCGGTCATCACTTTCATTTCCGCAATTGCATCCATGTCAACAGACATTGCTCTACCGCCATCGACAGGGTCTGAAACAGACATTCCGTCAACAGTAAAAACAACTTCATTTGCCCTTCCGCCACGAACATTCAAATCTCCTGTAGAACTTCTTGATACACCTGCTGTCAGAGATATTAATCCTTCAACATCACTTACAGCGACATCTGAGATTTGATCTGCACTCATTGTGCTGCCTGATGAAGTTTGTCCTCTTACAATCATTTCTTCTTTTGCTAATACCCTATATTCTTCCATGTCAACTGATTGGCGTGCCAATCGAGCATCGACTGTTCGTGTTTCATCAACACTAATACGAACATTTTCTAAAATATAGCGAGCAAAACCTACAGAACTTATTATTACATTATAAGTCCCCGGAGTAATATTAATAATCAAAAAACGACCGCGTTCATCTGTTGTAGCACCAATTTCGGTATCTTGCAAAAATACATTTGCATACGCTACCGGATTGCCTCTGTCATCAAGAACACGACCAGCGAGCCTACCTGTTGTTTGCGCAAAAAGGGAAACGCCCATTATTAACATGCACATCGCAAGTAATAGCAGTTTCTTTTGCATTCATCATCCTCCCTTTATGGATAATTTTTTTGGATTAAGGCACCCCTTAATCATCTATTTCTATCTATGTTTCTGTGTTTATAATATGATTTAACCATATATCAGTCAAAAAATAAATTATTCAACTGAATTGTCAATTTTTTTCGGTAAAAAAGTGAAAATATATTTATTCATTACGATATCTCTATGTTTGATAATAAGTTAGATGAAATGAAAAATACATCATATTTATTTTAAATTTATTCAAAATCAACAACAACAGCTTCATTATTAATTCTTTTGGTAATAATGCCTATTATCATACCGTCAGTTTCCTGTAAGATTTCATAAGCGTTTTCTTTTGATGTTATAACTACAAATCCAATGCCCATGTTAAAGGCACTAAACATCTCTTCATTTTCTATACTTGCTGATTCTTGTAACCATTTAAAAATGGCAGGGGTTTTCCAACTCTTGCTATCAATATGAGCTGTAATATTTTCCGGTAGAATCCTTTTGATATTACCTTTTAGTCCTCCTCCGGTAATGTGAGCCATTCCATGGATATACTCAGGTTTTGCCCAATTTCTTAGCGAAGGGTAATATGATCTGTGAATTGTCAGTAGAGCTTCTGCCACTGAACAAGAAAGTTCTTCAACATAACTGTCAATTTCAAGATTTAGTTTTTCAAAAATAATCTTTCTGGCTAAACTGTAACCATTAGTATGTAAGCCGGTTGAAGGGAATCCAAGTATAATATCGTTTTCTTTGATAGTTTGACCTGTTATTATATTTTCTTTTTCTACAAGTCCGATGATGGTACCGACTAGATCAAAGTCTTCATTATGGTATATGCCCGGCATTTCAGCCATTTCTCCGCCTATTAGTGCCATCCCGTTTTCAAGACACGCTTTAGACATGCCTTCAATAATCTCACGGATTATTTCAGGCTTCATTTTTGCTAAACCGATATAATCCATAAAAAACTGAGGATCTGCACCTTGAACAAAGATATCATTTACACAATGATTAACTAAATCCTGTCCAACTGTATTATACACTTTAGCTTTTTGAGCTACAATTAATTTAGTTCCAACACCATCAGTTGATGAAACCATAACAGGTTGTTTCCATTTTGACAGGTCTAAGCTATATAGTCCACCGAAAGAGCCTAGTTCTGTTAAAACATTTTCATTATAAGTTTTTTTAACAATGCCTTTAATGTCTTGGACTGCTTGTTCGCCTGCTTTAATATCAACACCTGATGTTTTATAATCCATTTACTCTCCTATTCTACAGAGATTATCTTTTTTAGAAAGTCAACTCTGTTGTTAATTTCGTCTTTATTTGTAGAGATTAGTCTGTCAAAGCTAAATGATTCGATATTAATCGAAGCAGTAACTGTACCGTAAATCATTGCTTGTTTTATTGTTTGATTATCAAGTTTATTTTGTTTTACGATATAGCCTAAAAAGCCACCTGCAAATGAGTCACCTGCACCGGTTGGGTCAACGACATTCCTGACAGGATATACCGGAGCAAAGTATAATAAATCTTTTGCATAAGCAATAGAACCATACTCGCCTCGTTTAATTATAATGAGTTTAGGTCCTTTTTTTAATACTTCGTCAGCTGCATCAAAAATATTCTGTTTATCTGTCAACATCCTGATTTCATCTTCATTGATAAACAAAATCTGAACCTTTTTTATGACTTCTTCCAAAAGATCAGGCGTTCCGCTAATCCAGAAATTCATTGTATCACAGGCGATAATTTCTGCATTACTCTGACTAATTACATCAAGTTGGAGCTGAGGATGAATATTGCCTAAAAAAAGATACTTTGCATCTTTATAAGATTCAGGAAGTTTAGGGCAAAAATCAGCAAAAACATTCAGCCGGGTATCAATAGTTTCAGCCTTATTCAAGTCACAGTATTCACCTTTCCATCGAAAAGTTTTACCTTTGCCGGTTTCTAATCCTTTTAAATCTATATGCTGTTGTCTTAATGAACACACTGTATCTTCAGGAAAGTCTTCTCCAACAACACCAACGATACCGCAATCTACAAACTTAGAGGAAGCAATAGCTGCAAACAAAGCAGAGCCTCCTACAGAATGCTCTCTATGTCCGGAAGGTGTTTTGATATCATCAATAGCGACAGACCCAACGATAGCTAAATTCATATTTTAATCCTATTCTATGGAGATATTCGCTGAAGAACTTGATTTTGCACCAAAAAAATCAAAGAAATTTACTATATTTTCTCCGGCAAATCCTTTAATCACTATATATAAGATTAGCACAATGACAATCTTAATAAATAGCCCAAACCATCCTCCAAATCTGGTATGGCGATTACGGTTTCTGCGAAAATCAATTTCTTCTTTGAATATCTTCATAATTATTAATCTTATCCTTATTAAAGTAAAGCTTTTAAGCCATCTTTAAACCTTTTAACGCCTTCGATTAAATTTTCCATACTGTTAGCATAAGAAAATCTAACTATATCATCCATGCCGAAAGATTCACCGCCAACAGCAGCTATATGACATTTTTCTAATAGATACAGAGATAACTCTGTTGAATTCTTTATATTTTGTGTATTATTCTTTAAATACCAACTAATGTTTGGTACTGCATAAAATGCACCTTTTGGTTCCATACAAGTAACATTTGGTATTTCTCTTAATGCATTGATTAAATAGTGTTTTCTTTTTTCAAATTCCACTCTCATCTTTTCTACAGAACCATCATCCTGAGTAAGAGCAGCTACAGTTGCTTTTTGAGTGATAGAGTTTACATTAGATGAGGCATGTTCCTGGATTTTGCCGGCAGCTTTAACTACCGTTCTAGGTCCTGCACAATAACCAAGTCTCCAGCCTGTCATAGCATAAGCTTTTGAAACACCGTTTATAATTAGTGTATTTGCTTTCATTTCTTCAGACACAGAGGCAATTGAAACAAATTCTGTTCCATCGTAAACTAATTTCTCGTATATTTCATCAGAGATGACAAATATATTATGTTTTAAGCAAACTTCAGCAATCTTTTCTAACTCATCTTTGTTATAAACAGCACCGGTTGGATTGTTTGGTGAGTTCAAAATGAGGATTTTTATGTCTTTATGAATCTTGACAGCCTCTTCAATTTGTTCAGCATTTACTTTAAAAGAATCTTCTTCTTTGGTTTCTACATAAACAGGAACTGCCCCTGTTGCCATAACTTGTGAAGGATAGCTAACCCAATAAGGCACAGGTAATAAGACTTTATCTCCTACATCACAAAGAGCCATTAAAGAAAACACGATAGAAGCCTTAGCACCCGGGGATACTAAAATATCATCAGGTTGATATTCAAGGTTATTGTCATTTTTAAATTTCTCACAGATTGCTTTTCTAAGTTCAGGGATACCTGCATTGGCTGTGTATCTTGTGAAATTATCGTCTATTGCTTTTTTAGCTGCGTTTTTAATGTATTCAGGGGTATTGAAATCAGGTTCTCCGACTCCAAAATTTATTACATTTATACCGGCTGCAGTCATTTCTTTTGCTTTATTATTGAGAGTCAAGGTTGGTGATGCAGGGATGATATCTATTTTTTTGGATAGTTTTACTGACATGATTTCTCCTTTATACTTGTGATAAGAGTAAGACAAGAGCTGTTGTGTTGACAATATCTTCGACAGAACATCCTCTTGAAAGGTCACACACAGGAGCAGCTAATCCCTGAATAACAGGACCTACAGCTTCTGCACCTGCAAATCTTTGAACTAATTTATACCCAATATTTCCTGCTTGTAAATCAGGGAAAATCAACACATTTGCTTTTCCTGCTACCTTACTGTTAGGTGCTTTTGAGCTTCCAACTTTTTCTACAACAGCAGCGTCAAGTTGTAATTCTCCGTCAAATTCAAAATCAACATTTCTTGATTCCATGATTGATTTAGCTGCAAGAACTTTATCAACAAGTTCATGTTTTGCACTACCTTTAGTTGAGAATGATAATAAAGCTACTTTAGGTTCATCTCCAATTAAAGCTTTTCTGGTTTCAGCAGTACTGATAGCTATATCTGCAAGCTGTTCGGCATCCGGGTTAGGAACAACAGCACAATCTCCAAAGAGAAAGACCTTGTCTCCTTGACCTAAAAAGTTTGGAGCGACCATAATAAAGGAACTTGATACAGTCTTTAAACCTTTTTTTACACCAATGACTTGTAACGCAGCTCGTAAGACATCACCTGTTGTATTAGCAGCACCTGCTACCATGCCATTGACAATTTTAAACTGAACAAGTAAAGCACCAAAGAATAAAGGATTTCTAACTGTTGTTTTAGCCTCTTCAAGACTTAATCCTTTGGTTTTTCTTTTTTCGTAAAAGAAGGTTTCAAATTCACTTATCTTATCATAAGTATCAGGGTCGATGATTTCAATATCTGATAAAGATACATTCTCTGCTTGAGCCAGAGATTTAACCTTTTCAGGCTTGCCAACAAGAATAATCTTTGCCAGGTTTTCCTTGATGATAATTTCAGCTGCTTTGAGCATCCTGATATCATCAGATTCCGGCAAAACCACAGTTCCTTTTAAGGCTGTAGCTCTTTCTTTAAAAAAAGAAATTACATCCATAGCTGACTCCTTTTATTTTTATTATTGATTTTCATAATTAATTTTTGATATATCTGCTATTTGTAAGAAGAGGGTTTTAATCTTATTAAGCAAAGCTAATCTGTTATTTTTAAGACTTTCATCGTCGCATATTACTAATACTTTATCAAAAAAGTTATCTATATCTGCACCCAATGGAACAATCTTTTCCATAATCTGATGATATTGCATTTGAGCTAACAAAGGTTTGATTTCAGTTTCAAGAGTGCTAAGATTTTCATAAAGTAATTTTTCATTAGGTTCAGCTAAGAGGTTTTCTTGAAATTCACCTTGAGTTTGATTTTTTTCTAAGATATTGGAAACTCGTTTAAATCCTGAAACCAGGGTTACAAATTGAGGTAAAGTTTTAAATTTTTGTAAATCATTAGCTTTATTTTTAATTTCACTTACTTTATCCCAGTCAAATATATCTAAGGCATTGATTATGTCATAATCTATGTTGTTAGTTTCTAAAAGCCATTTAATTCTTTGTTTGATAAAATCCTGAACGATGTTTTTATTATGATTTTGATTTTTAAGTTTTTCTATTAGAAGATCAAAGCAATAATCTAGAAGCTCACTAAGAGATAAGTCTAGATTAAATTTATCAATTATTTGCACTATACCGTTTGCGGCTCGTCTTAAAGCAAATGGATCGTTTGAGCCGGTTGGGATTAAATCAACTCCGATTATTCCGCAGAGTGTGTCTATTTTGTCAGCTATTGAGAGAACTGCTCCAATTATTGTTGATGGTAAATCATCATTTTGTCCTCGAGGCATGTAGTGCTCGTAGATAGCGTTTGCCACTTCTTCATCCATGCCGGATTGTAAGGCATAATGCATGCCTATATAACCTTGTAGTTTAGTAAATTCTTTTTCCCCAAGCATAAGAGTTACTAAGTCAGCCTTAGAGTTAAAGGCAGCACTTGATAAGTGGCATCTTATTTCTTCGTCAAGTTGAAGCTTCTCTGCCATGAAATTACAGAGAGTAACTAATCTATTTGTTTTTTCTAATAAGGTGCCAAGTTTTGCTTGAAAGACTACATTATCTAATTTTTCTACATAATAACTAAGATGATTTTTAGTGTCTTCCTGATAATAAAATTTAGCATCTTCTAATCTTGCTTTAACAACTTTTTCATTACCTAATTTTATTATTTCAGAGTAATCGGGATTACCGTTTGAGATAAATACGAAATTGTTTGTTAAATCATCTTTTTCATCTAGCACGCAGAAATATTTCTGATTTTGAGTTAAGGTGGAAGTAATTATTTTTGAGGGCAAAAACAGGTATTCAGACGGGAAACTAGCTAGTACAGCAGTAGGGAATTCAATTAAATCGGTAACAGTTTCCAGGAGTTTTTCATCATCAAGAACCTTAAGTTGATTACTTGAAAGAGATTGCATTTGTTTTTTGATTATGTTTTTGCGTTCGTCTCTGTCAGCTATTACCTTGACTTCTTTTAGTTTTTGAGGGTAATCAGAAACTTTAGTAATTTCTATTGGGTTTTCGATTTGTTCGAATCTGATTCCGTAAGATTTATTGTCAGCTTTTATATTATTAAATTCAAAATCAAGAACTTCATTATTATATAAAGCTAGTATCCATCTGATTGGTCTGGCAAACATGAATTTAGTTGTTCCCCATTTCATAGCTTTTGGGAAAGAGATTTTTTCAATTGCATTTTTAATAATTTGAGGTAAAAGTTCTCTGGTATCTTTACCTTTGATAAATTGTTTGACTGCTATATATTCACCTTTAGGACTTGATAAAATATAAATATCTTCTTCATTAGCATTTGCACCTCTTAAAAAACCCTGACCTGCTTTTGTCAGTTTTTCATTCTCATCAAAAGCTACTTTCTTTGCAGGGCCACTTTTTTCTATTTCTTCGTCTGATTGACAGCCCTTGAGTCCTGAAATCTTGATTGCTAATCGTCTGGGAGTTGAAAAGAGTTCTATAGTTTGATAACTTAATTTATATTCTGCTAAATCTTTTTTAAAACTTTCTTCTAGCTTATCAATAGCGTTTTTTATATATGAAGCAGGGATTTCTTCAGTTCCTAATTCCAAGAGAAAATTGATTAATTCCAAGATATCCTACCTTTCAAAATTTATATTTAGTATGTTCAAAAAAATTAAATGATGGTTTTATGTCCACTAATTTTTTAAATATTATGATTGGATTGTTAAAAAATAGCAAAAAATGTTTAATTTCTTATCTACAAAAATTATAAATTAGGTTAAAGGTATATCGTTATTCTTTTAATAATTGACTTTGGATGCTGTTCAATGTTCCAATGAAACTGGAACCGAGACGGCTCGTCTCGGCAATTATTGCGAACGGAGTGAAGCAATCTAATTATCGGATTTATAGTAATTTATAAGTTTATCGTGCTTCGCTCGTAATGATGCGCCCTGACGAGCCGTCAGGATTCCATATTTTAATACGCCCTGACGAGCCGTCAGGGTTCCATTCAATGTTCCAATGAAACTGGAACCGAGACGGCTCGTCTCGGCAATTATTGCGA
>CAZJNG010000088.1:8213-8325 GCA_964547265.1 uncultured Candidatus Cloacimonadota bacterium
CTAATTATCGGATTTATAGTAATTTATAAGTTTATCGTGCTTCGCTCGTAATGATATGCCCTGACGAGCCGTCAGGGTTCCATATTTTGATACGCCCTGACGAGCCGTCAGG
>CAZJNG010000089.1:0-6652 GCA_964547265.1 uncultured Candidatus Cloacimonadota bacterium
GCTGTGCAAGGTTCATGAATGTAAACAAAATTTCAAGGAAATTTTGTCATCCTGAACGAAGTGAAGGATCTCCTTGATTTCTTTAAAATACTACAATTAATTAAGATGAGATTCCTTCACTTCGGTCAGAATGACATGACCGGACGAGCCGTCCGGTTTCCATACTTTACTTATTAGGCAGCAAGATAATTACAAACTCACCTTTTTTAAGATTTTGGGTTTTATCTATTATATCATTGATATTTGATTTAATAATTAATTCTTCAGGTTGAGTTAGTTTATAAGCAAATATAAGATTTTTTTTAGGTCCGCAAACCATAGCAATATCTTTTAGTAAAGGTCTCATCCTATAAGGTGTTTCAAGGAAAACAATAGGTAGAGATTCTGTAATTAGAGATTTTAACTCATTTTGCCTTATCTCTTTTTTTGCTGAAAGAAAACCAATAAATTTAAAACTGTCATTTATAATACCTGAAGCCATGAGGGCAGTCATAATGCTAGATACTCCGGGTATAGGCACAACAGGGATATGGTATTCATGACAAAGGTTTACCAATATAGCTCCGGGATCAGCAATACATGGAGTACCTGCTTCTGAAATCAAGGCAACGCTTAAATTATTTTGAATAATCTGCATTAAAAAACTCTTTGCATCTTCAAATTCATTATGTTCATTTAAAAGGATGATCTCTTTATTGAAGATCTTATACTTCTTCAAAATTCTTTCTGTAGTTGCTCTTTCTTCTCCTATAATTAAATCTGAATCTTTCAATGTTTCTATTGCCCGAAGCGTTATATCTTCGTAATTACCAATAGGTACTGCAACAGGATATAAAGCAGGTCTCTTGAGTTTCATTATTCTACTTCTTAATCTTATAAATTATTTGACCGCGATAATTTAACTTAAAATATAAGTAAAGACCGATTATTGATAATAATACAGACAAACTCAAGCCGATCAATGACAGCATAGTGCTAATTTTATAAGTAGAAGGCTCAAAAACCATCTCGACAAAATTTACTCCGGGTTCTATTATAATACCTCTCAGAATATAATTTGACTCTATTATATCAGTTTTTTGTCCATTAACATAGATATTCCAACCTTTTGGATAATAGATTTCTGAAATAACCATAAAAGCAGTAGTGTTGTTTTCTACTTGCCATGTTGTTTTATGGATATCTCTGTAAGTCATCTCAATACTTCCGTCTTCAGGATAAGAAAATTCAGGAATTTCATGTTCTACAATTACACTATTCGCAGGATTAAAATCAGGATTGTTTAATCTTAAAAAGATTCTGTTTTTATCAGTAATAATTTCATGATGTTTCACAAACCATGCTCTTGGTAAAACATTTAAATTTTCATAAACATTGTTTTGTGTTACTCTATCCTGATAGACAAGTTGTAATCCCGATATTGGCAAATTATACTTGCTAAAAATAAGGTACTTAACATTTAGCATATTAACTATATTGAAATTTACAGGTATTCCGCTTACAAACTCAGAATTGAAACATTTTTCTATAAGGTCTTGATATCTTCCAATTTTTGCACCGTGATATCCACCAATAGTTTGATGATGATAAGCCCATCTGGCATTACCAAAATCATGGAACGGGTAAATCCTGTATAGGCTTTCATCTTGCAGTAAATAGTCGTCTATAGCTTGATTCTGAAATTCACTCATTATGGTTGACTCTTTAACAAGGATTTCATCTTTTAAATGATTTTTGTTTACTTCAGACAAATCAAAGACTGTTAATGCAATTAAAAGAATAAAGATTATATTTTTATTAATTTTGTACTTGAGATAAAAGAATAGCATAGTTATTGCAATAGATAAAATTGCAAATGATTTTAATCCACTTTGAATTAAAAGTTCAAGTCTGAGATTTCTTAGGTATTCTAGTTGATTTGGTTGATATCTTTGAAGTTCTTCTGCTTTTGAAAGTGCCAAACCTCCAAAAATATTTTCACCAAAAACGAATAACAAGAAAATCGCTATAGATGATAAAAGAGTAATTAAAGTAATTTTTTGAAACTTCATCGAATTTTGTTTTTTCTTTTCTAAAAATAACTTAAGCCCATAAGCTGCTAAAATTACAATACAAAACTGTACAATGACTAATGTCATGGCAGGAACTCTAAACTTATTAAAACCGGGTAAATAATTAAGCAACAAATTTGATAGAAAAGGTAGATTTTTACCAAAACTGATAAAAAGAGCAACAACAGACGAGATTACTAAAACCTTGATTATTGTCTTTTTAAAATAGAAAATACCTGACATCAACGCTAGGTATATAACAATAATTCCCATATATACAAATGTTTGTGTGAATACCATATTTCCCCAGTAATATGGTGAGATTCCACCATGAAAATGAGGTACAAAAAAGTTTAAAACCTCAGGGATACTAAAAGACCAACCAGTAGCGTACTCAGAACTAAGACCTGAACCACCTCTGATGGTATAATGACTATACTCATAAACAGATAGATAAGGATTTAATACAGCTAAACCCGTGATTAAAAAGGCTGATACTAATAAAGCAGTAAATAATGAGAATTCTTTTAATTGTTTTAATTTTATACTTTTAACAAGATATGAAATCCAGTAAATCAACATAATAATATACATATAATATGAAATCTGAAAATGATTAATCCTGAGTTGGTCAATCAAAAAGAAACTTAATAGACCAAGAGACATTAATCTCTTATTTTTTCTTAAATCATCAAGCATTACAAATATCCAAGGGAAGTACATAAATGCTTTAAATTTTGTGTTATGCCCTATTTCAATAACTCCTATACTATGAGTGGTCAATGCAAAAGATAAACCGGCAAATAAGGCTATCAAGGGATGAAATTTGAGATGAATCATTAAGAGATACATACCAATTGCACCAAAAATCAGATAAATAACTCTCCAATTAATTATTGAGTTTAAAGAATGTAGAAAATTATTTAAAAAAGGATAGCGAGCCGGAAGCGATATCAAATACGAAGGCATTCCTGAAAACATATTATCAGTCCATAACGCTTGGTCAGAGTTTGTCTCATTATAGCTAATTATTTGTTGTGCAGAATTTCTCCATTGAGATGTGTCGTGTGCTTTCGGAATGTAACCTAAGAATGAAATTTTAAAAAACATTACACATATTACTATAAAAATTATTCCTATCATCACAAAGTGACAATAACCGTTATCAAAGATATCAGTTTCTTTTTCTTCAATTCTAATATTGTTTTTTTTCATTATTGCTCCGTAATATTTTCTTTTATTGTTTTTTCAATTTCAATTTTTAATAAATCTAATTCCCATTTTTCTAATATTTCTTTATTTTTAAATTTCTTTCTTATTCTTGCAATTATCAAAACAATGGGTAGTGCTATCCATAACGATGATAAAAAGCCAAAATAAAGATTAAAATAAAAGAATCTGATTATCTTCTTTTCAAAATCAAATAAAAATTCTTCTTGTGTTTTATTGAAAGCAGTTAGAAACGAACTACTGAATCTTTGATTAAAACCTGAATGGTCAAATAAATTATATAGTTTGTTGGGTGATTCATCGAGTGTTTTTTTTATTAAAAAAGCTGACTGAAAATAGAAAGGTATTAAATCTGCTTTATTTTCAGGGTATTTATAAGCATATTTTTTGAGTAGATAATTTTGATGAAAGGCATAAGTTGACATAAAGTTAAAAACATAGTTGAAATTTAAGCCTTCACTAAAGTAAACCGCCATACCTTCATGAAACCAAAGTGGAGCATCAGTCCAATGATAATTTATGAATAAATGAATATATTCATGCAATAAGACTTGGATTAACTTTCTTTTATCACCAAGATACTTTGGGTTTCTTACAAATATCTCACTTTTTTCTAAATCACAAAATGCTTGTGTATTTTCAAACACTATTCTTTTTGATTTTAACCAGTTATTAAAAGTCTCTTCATCAGGCGCTATATTAATAATTGTCTCAATATCAGGAAATGACTTGATTTTCATTTGAAATTCAACAATAGATTTTGCCAGATTTGTTTTTATCTCAGATATAAATCTTTCATCTTTTTCGTGATATACTCTGACTCTAATATAGTTTTCGTAATTATTATATGAATAAAGAGTAGTTATTGAACAAGAAAATAAAAAAAATAATATAAAACTGATTGAAATCCAACAATGTTTTATCATGACATTTTATAAATTATAGATTCATTACTTATTTATTCTTTGATATATCATAGCTACTAATTTATTTATATCGAATGGTTTAAAAACAACATCTTTTAATCCTGCTTTTTTAGCATTTACTACTGTATGGTTGGGGTCATAACCGAAACCTGTCATCATTATTATTGGCAATTCAGGTCTTATTTCTTTTGCCCGCTTATAAAGTTCAAAGCCATCCATATCAGGCATTGCAATATCTGTAAGCAGAAGACTACATTCATTGTTTTGTAAATGATTTAAAGCCTTATAGCCGGAATCAGCAAGAGTTATTTCAAAGTTTTCATCATAATCTTTAAGTTCACAGTCTAATAACTGTAAGATATCATTCTCATCATCAGTAATTAGTAAATAGATTTTTGAATTTTGTAATGTCATATTTAACTCTCTAACCCTATGATTTTTGTATATATGGTTTTATATTTTTCACATGTTTTTTGTATGATATCATTTGGTAGTTGAGGAGCGGGTACTTGCTTGTCCCATCCTGAATTAACAACGAAATCTCTAACAAACTGTTTGTCATAACTATTGGGTGATATACCTATTTCATAATCTTCTTTATCCCAAAAACGAGAAGAGTCAGGAGTGAAAATTTCATCAATTAGATATAGCTCTCCAGCATTAGTACCAAACTCAAATTTAGTGTCTGCAAGTATGATTCCTTTTTCAAGAAGAAAGTGATGTGCCCATTTATATAGTTCTATTGAGACATTCTTGATTTGTTCAGCTATATCATGATCCATTCTTTCACACATTTTTTTATAAGAAATATTTTCATCATGTCCTTCCGAAGCTTTAGTTGAAGGTGTGAAATGAGGTTCAGGGAATCTTTGACTTTGTTTAATTTCTTCTGATAATATTACCCCACCTACAGTTCCTGAATTTTTGTACTCATTCCAAGCAGAACCGGAAATATAACCTCTAACAATACACTCAAAAGGAATAACTCTGGTTTTTTTAACCAACATGCTTCGTTTATCAAGAAAATCTTTAAAAACATGAAGTTCTGTAGGCATTTCGTCAATATTATCTGTAATAAAATGATTTTGAATAATATTTTTAGTTTGTTTAAAGAAAAAAGCTGAAATTTGATTTAACAAAATACCTTTTTCCGGAATTTCGTCAGGAAATACAACATCATAAGCAGATATTCTATCACTGGTAATAATTAAAAGATTCTCTCCTAAATCTAAAATATCTCTTACTTTACCTTTGTAGTGTGTTTTAACTATCGGTAAATTAGTTATTTGGTCAATCATTTTACTTCTCCGATTTAATATTTTTAAATAATTCTTTTTGTATATCTGCAATATTTTCTATTAAGATTGCTTCAATTATATCAGGCTCTGTGTCATAAAGATAACTAAAGACAATCCAACGATGGTCATATTCACTTTTATCATAAGCAAGTAGTTCGTTTGTTCTCCTAATACTTAAATCAGATTCATAAATATTTAAATATTGATTCATTCTGATATTATTTTTATCTTCTGTTATTAATTCCTTAATCATACCGTCACAAATAACTAAACGACAGAAAAGCTTACCATCTCTAAGATTTAACTTATATTCTCCATTAATAAATTGACTAACATATAAAAAGAGGATATTTTTATAATAAAGCTTTATTAATTTAATTTGTTCAATAAGGGTATCTGCTTCAATAAATTTTAATTCGTTTAGTAAAGATTCTCTTTGAGCAGTTAATTTTTGAATTACTTCTCTATTTGGAACTAGCATCATTTTATTAATCATATCCGGTAAGGCTTCAGACAATTTATTTTGACAAAAACCTAAACATTTATTATTGTCTAGTCTCGAACATGGAAAGTCTTCATCCTCACATCTAGGAAGTTTAAAGATATCTGCAAAGCTATCCAATGCATCGTTTAAGGTAAAACTACTCCTAAATGGACCAAGATATATATCATTTCCTGCAGTGTCTGAGACTTGTTTAAGATAAATAGGTTTGAAAAAATCAATAGATAAATATAAATAGTTATACCAAGCTTTAATTTTATTGTTAAATTCCGGTATATTGCCGTGTACGGCTACTTTAAAATCATAAAACTCTCCGGTATTAACTATTAAAAGTTCGATAATATAGGCTTCAATCAATGAATCACATGTTATATAACATAACTCATCAAATCGACTATATAGGTCTTTGACTCCATTATCCACATGCTTACCGTCAGTATATAAATGTATAAACCTCTTTAAATTAGCGGTAGTTTTTATAAAAATCAATTGATTTTTATGTAATAAAGTAAAGACTCCGATTTGTTCGGGAATATTTACTTTTTCATAATCTTTTAAAAGTTCAATTTTGTTAATTCGTTTCATATAATCAAAAAACTGTAGTAGCCTCAATATGTCAATAGATTTTTACTTTTTAAAAAGAAA
>CAZJNG010000089.1:6752-8285 GCA_964547265.1 uncultured Candidatus Cloacimonadota bacterium
CAAAAAACTGTAGTAGCCTCAATATGTCAATAGATTTTTACTTTTTAAAAAGAAAGTCTAAAATTCCATATTATAAGCGAATAAAATGACTTTTTTTATGAGATTAGATTATTGCTAAGCATTGAAAGTGCATTATCAATGTTAAAAGTTTACAATATCGAAGATTTAGTTATATATTTCAGATTGAATAAATTCTGCTATCTTTTCAGCTGAAAGATTGTATTTAGTTAGAAGTTCATCCGGAGAACCTGATTCTCCAAAACAATCACCAAGGTTAATATAGTTTAATTTAATAGGGTAATTTTTACTAAGAAATGTAGATACAATAGATGCCAAGCCACCGGCTTGTAAGTGTTCTTCAACTATAAAGATAGGTTTATCTTTTTTTGCAATGTCTAGCATTTCATACTCATCAAAAGGTTTAATTGAAGAGCAATTAACTACAGAGACTTCTAATCCTATCTGTTTTAAATAGTTTGCAGCTTTAACACATTCTACGCCGATAGTACCATGAAAAAGTATAAATGCATCATTTCCTTTTGAGAGATAAGACATTTTGCCGGGTTTAAAAATATAATCACTGTCACAAATTATCTCTGTTGCTTCTCGAGCTAGTCTGATAAAAACAGGAGATTTGACTTTTGATGCGTATAATGAAATTTGATAAGCTTCTATAGCATCTACAGGAGAAAAAACTTGCATATTTGGCAAAACATTCATTAAGGCGATGTCTTCAATAGCTTGATGAGTTCCACCGTCAGGACCTACAGAAATACCACCATGTGAACCTACAACTTTAACATTTAAATTTGAATAACAAACAGTATTTCTTAATTGATCAAAAGCTCTCCCTGCAACAAACACGCCATAAGTAGTGATAAAAGGAATTTGACCGCAAGTCGCTAATCCCGCTGCTATACCGACCTTATTTTGTTCGGCAATTCCTACATCGATAAATCTCTCAGGATATGCTTCTGCAAACCAATCTGAGCGAGTTGATTTTGCTAAATCTGCATCTAATACAATAACTAAAGAATTGTCTTTGCCTAACTGTAATAATGCTTTACCATATCCGTCTCTTATTGGATAATATTCACCTTTCATGAACAAACTCATGATTCGTCAATTTCCTTTATTGCACTTAAAAATTCTTCATTATTTGGCACACGACCATGCCATACAGCGTTGTTTTCCATAAAGGATACACCTTTACCTTTTATAGTATCAGCGATTATTATTGAAGGTAAATCACTTTGTTTAGCAACATGAACTGAGTTTAGAATCTCTTCAAAACTATGACCATTGATATTCATACAATTCCATCCAAATGATAAAAATTTATCCTTTAAGGGTTCAAGTTTTAAAATATCTTCTGTATTTCCATCAAGTTGTAAATGGTTTCTATCAACAAAAGCAATAATGTTATTTAGCTTATGATGTGATGCAAACATCAAGGCTTCCCATATTTGTCCTTCATTTAACTCACCATCACCATGCAAAGTATAGACGAAGAAGTCTTTTTTATTCATTTTA
>CAZJNG010000090.1:0-8188 GCA_964547265.1 uncultured Candidatus Cloacimonadota bacterium
CAGCAATATACTCTAAAAAACCATTACCGGATAAAAATGTTTTTACATTAAACCCTTCCTTTGTCAACACATCCTTGATTAAAGTTAATATAGATTCATCATCCTCTATTACAATAACTGATAATTGATTATACTCTCTGATAGAATACGGCGGAGTATTTTCTTCTTCTAAGATAATATTATCCTCAGAATATTCAGGTAAAAACAACTTGAAAACAGAACCGATGCCCTTTTCCGAATATACTGAGATATCTCCTTTTGCCTGAGAAATAATGTTATATACAATAGTCAAACCAAGCCCAGAACCACTTTGTTTTGTTGAATAAAACGGGTCAAAAATCCTCTTTAACATTTCTGAGTCCATACCAGTTCCTGTATCAGAGATTGAAATCAGAATATAATTTCCTACAATTAAACTTGAATGATACTTTATATATGCAGAATCTAAATAAATTCTTTCAGTACTTATTGCAAGTCTGCCTCCGCTTAACATAGCTTCTTTAGCATTAACACAAAGATTTAAAATAACCTGATCAAATAAATCATTATCAATAAATATTTCAAAATTATCATCTGCTTTAATAAATTCTACTTTAATATCTTCACCAAGAAGCCTTTCAATTATATTAAGATTCTTATCAATTGCTTGCGAGACATCTAATTTAATAGGATGATTTTCTTGCTTTTTGCTCATCATTGTTAATTTTTTAGTTAGTTGTTTTGCTTTTGAACATGTATTTCTAATAATATCTAACCTGTCTTTAATTTCTCTGTTATCACCTAAACGACTCAAGGCAATATCTGTATTTCCTAAAATAGAAGTAATTAAATTATTAAAATCATGTGCTATCACACTTGATAAACGACCTAATGCATCCATTTTCTGTGATTGATTTAATTGTTCTTCCAATTTTTTTTGAGAAGAAATATCTGAATGAATACCAACTAAATACGAAGGCTTATTATTTTCATCATATTCAGAGATAATGCCTCTTCCTAAAACCCAAATATATGAGTTATCTTTCTTTCTTAACCTAAAAATTATCTCGAAAATCTGTTTGCCAGATTTGAAAGTATCAAATATTTTTTTTATAACAACTTGTCTCTCATCGGGATGTAATAACTCTTTCCATGAATTATAACTTGCTTCAAAATCATTTTCTTCATAGCCTAACATTAGATAATAATTCTTTGAAAAGACAGCTTTCCCTGTTTTAAAATCCCATTCCCAAATACCTTCATTTAAGACACTGACTAAACGATCATAAACTTTCATGTTATGCAGATAATTATATCTTAAATTTTCAGCTATTATTTTTTCTTGTTCCAGCTCAAAATGCTTTATTTTATATCTTTTTCTAGCAATAAAAAACCACACAGAAAAAAGTATTAAAATAATCAATAAACTTGTTATTAAAAGCATAATGATAGGTTTATACTTTTCAAAAGTAGTATGTTGATTATACCATTTAGCATGTAAATCGTTATACTTGCCGGTAGATATTAAATATAATAATATTTCATTAATCTCATCTATCACTTCTTTATTTTCAAATTTAGCAGCATAACAATAATTTAAATTTAATATAGGTTGAGGATTAACTAAAATATCGCGTAACTCATGTTTATCAACAAAATAATTACCTGCACCCAAAGAAATAACCGCACCATCAAATTCAGAAAATCTTAGCCTTAAAATCGCCTCTTCAGGGTCTCGAACCAAGACTAAATTAAGATCCTGCCTATTACTAAGATAAGAGTGCATAATATCGTTTTTTTGAACTAATAATTTTTTATCTGAAAGATTGTCTATATCAATAATTCGCTTATCTTTATGATAGAAAACTTTATACGACACTCTACTGTGCGGAATACTAAAGAAATTTTCTTTAGCTCGCTCTTCACTTAAAAACATGCCACTAAGCATGTCAAGTTCTCCATTATCATATCTTTTAACAATATGTTCCCAAGAATCAGGATGAAAATCAAACTTCATAGAAGTATAGGTCTCGATAATTTTTAACAGTTCGATATTAAATCCTTGAACTTGACCAAATTTATCAACAAACTCATAAGGAGGATAATTATTATCCAACCCTACCTTAATAAGCTTGGTCTGTGCTAATAGGCATAGACATAACAAGCTTAAAACCAAACTAGTAGTCAACCTTTTCATTTAAACCTCCACATTAACATATTATACATTCTTTCTAATACTTGTCAAGAAAAAAAAATAAATAATTTATTGACAAATTAATATGAGTATAATCATTTGTTGTTGAAAATTTATTTTATAGGAGTAGTCGAGTGAAAAACAATATTGAAGTTTCAAATTTTATAGATGAAAAAATGATTTTAGACATTAACAAAACATCTAAAGAACAAGCTTTAGATATGCTTATAGAAGCTATGAGTAACAGCGAAAAAATCAAAGATATTCACCAGTTTAGACAAGCCATATTCACAAGAGAGAACTTAATGAGCACAGGTATTGGCTATGGAATTGCCATACCTCATGCCAGACTAAAAAACATTCAAGATTTTGTTATTGGAATCCTTAGGTGCAAAGAAGGAATTTCCTATGAGTCAATAGACGATAAACCCGTAAAACTGATTTTTATGATTGGAGCATCCGAATCTCAAGATAAAGACTATATTCGTTTATTATCTAAGATAATGATCAGACTAAAAGACAAAGAACTTTTTGAACAAATACTTAAAGTTCAAAATACAAGTGATATCTACAAACTAATAATCGAAACAAAGTAATGAATACAAATATTCTTTTTATATTTATTGGTATTACTATAATATCTTCCATTATCATAGAAAAAAGTATAGCAAAGTTAAAAAGTCCTGCAATACTGGCATATATTTTAGCCGGTGCCATTATTGGACCCGGTGCGATAGGTCTTGTTAAACTACAGGATTTAAAGGTTCTTGATTTCATAAACACCATTACTCTTTCCCTAATTGGCTTTAATGTAGGCTCTGAATTAAGATTATCAGAGTTAAAAAAAATGGGTAGTTCTATTATTAAAATTGTACTTTTTGAAACATTTATCACTTGGATGATAGTTTTTCTAGGTACAAGTATTATCTTAAAAAATATGCACATGGGGATCATTTATGGTGCTTTGGCGGCTGCAACAGCTCCTGCAGGAACAGTCGATGTTATCAGACAATATAAAGCACAAGGAAAATTAACTTCAACCTTGTTTGCGGTTATGGGAATAGATGATATCTTAGCACTGCTAATTTTTAGTATTTCTATACCAATTGCAAGACTTTTAATAGTCAAAGGGCAGTTTACTCTTGGCAGTTCACTATTTCATGCCGGCGAAGAAATAGTTTTTTCTATTGCAATTGGAGTTTTAAGTGGTTTCCTGTTATACTATGCTTCCAGAAAAATTCATGATAAAAACCTTATGCTCTTGCTCAGTATAGGCTCATTATTCCTCCACTGCGGAATAGCTGAAAATTTCAGGCTTTCTCCAATTTTACTTAACATGAGTACCGGTATTGTTTTAGTAAATAAAAGTGCAATCATCTCAAGAAAATTTTCAGGAATTTATACTGAATGGGCACCTCCGGTTTACTTACTGTTTTTTGCTTTAATCGGCACTCGCATGAATATATTTGTAATAATGAATTTTATACCTATCATAACTGTTTATATATTGTGTAGAACATTTGGTAAGTTAAGTGGTTCTTATTTAGGATGTACAATAGCAAAATCACCTAAGATAATCCGTGACAATCTTGGCTTCACTTTGTTGTCTCAAGCCGGTGTAGCAATCGGATTAACCTACGGAGCAGTTAGATTACTTGAAGAAGCTGGCTTGTTTAATTGTGCAGAACAAGTAATAAATGTAATGACTTCTACAACTTTTTTAATAATGTTAATCGGGCCGGTACTTGTTAAATATGGTTTAAGCAAGGCAGGCGAAATCAAAGTAAATGAATAGGAAATAATTATGTACATGATAATCCATCTTTATCACGAGAAATATTTACAAGACCTAATACTTTGCCTCACAGAAGTAGGTATAGAAGATTGTATAGTTTTATCCGGTGAATCTTTAGGACATAAACTTGTTTTTGACATCCCCTTGTTTGCCACTTTCAAGGATACTGTTGGATCTCAAAGAGGATACGGTAATATAATCATGGGAATTGGGGAAAAAGAAGATATAGAACTATGCCTTTCAGAGCTCAAACATGCCGGAGTTAATTTCATCGAAGACAACCTGGGTAAAATTTACCTGATACCAATCAGTGAAGTCTATGAATAAGTAATAATTATCGCTTACCTGTTTCAATAAATTTATCAAAAGATGCACATAGTTCTTTGTTAATCCTAAAAGGTTTGCCCTTCGACACATATACTCCTTTTACCAAAGCCTTATTACATAGTTCATTCTTTGAATTATAAATTTCCTGATACCATAATGCTGAGAGTCTTGAGTTCTCAATAATCATCGTTTGTACTTTAATTTTATCTTCCAGTTCTACTCCGATTTTATAATCGATTTCAATTCGAACAACAAATAATGATATGCCTAATTCCTTTAATTTTAAAATTGACATATCCATTTCTTGTAAAGCCTCAGCTCTGGCGGATTCATATATGTGTAAATAATTAGCATTATTTAAATGCCCATACACATCACATTCAAAACCATAAATTTTTTTGTTAAAATTAAAAATCATCTTTTCTCCTAAATTGATAATAAAAAAACTAACTATATTGTCAAGTTGATTTTTATAACCCACGCATACCCCGATTTTTATACCTTATTGTGGGAAAATGTTTATCTTTTGCATTTTCGTTTCTATAATCCTAAATTAATTTTAAGCGATTTTAAGTAAAACATAAGATAGATACCATTTTTAAAAATAATGAATAGAACATATAAATATGCTCTATTCAATTATCATTTATCATAACTCATTATTTTAGCAATAACATCTTTTTGTTAATAATACCTTGATTTGTCTTTAAACGATAGAAATAAATACCTGAGGACACCTTCTTGTTAAAATTGTTTGTACCATTCCAAATCAACTTGTGTTTACCTGCAATAAAATCATCAGAAATAAGACTTTTAACTTTTTGACCTTTGATATTATAAATATCAATCTCTACTTTACTGTCTTTAGGTAAATTAAACATAATTGTTGTTGTAGGATTAAAAGGATTTGGATAGTTATTAATAGAAAGGATATTTTCAACAGCAGGGACATCCGAATCAGACAGTCCTTTTAACAGTTTATTTAGTCTGTCAAATTTTTCTTGTTTTTGTCTATCAATTGTCATGATTTTTGCTTGTTTAATTTTTAAATTAAGAGGTGCTTTACTTTCATTTTCTGTCAAAGTTTCCAGAAGTTCTACATTATCAAGATTAATACCTGCTAAGAGTTGATCAATTTCATCATCAGAATTTTCAATTCTGCTCTGAAGAATTGCTTTCGCTGAAATATAATCCTCTTCCATTATATAGCATTTTTTTATATAATCTGTTAGGATTGATTGGAGATATTTAACTTGGTCCTCATCTAAAAATGTAGGTATGTTATTCTCCATATACTCATAAAAAGTTCTGAGTTCATTAAAATCTCCTTTCATATATTCAGTTGTTGTAAATGATTCATCAATACATTCAGCCCAGTACTTAAACTCATTTTCTACAGGATTTAATAATATTGATTGATATAGTGCTAATGCTTGCGAAAATTCTCCAATATTTTGTAAATTTTTTGCTTGAACCAAGATATATTCAAGATATTGTGGATCTCTATCCACAATGGGTTCTGTTAGGATACCATCCGTTAAGAAATATAATTGATAACTATCAGGATGACAAAGATTACCGTTTAATAAGAAATAATTATCTGTACAATCAATCATTTCTGGTGCATCAGAAAACCCGGAAGACAAAAACTTAAAATGATGATTTGCTGAATAGAAATTGTTATATCCGAATCTGAGTTTAACTGAAGAATTGTTTTGATAAATAATTATATGTTCTTGAGAATTATAGTTGTTTTGATTATTAAAATTATTTCTTGCATTAAACGATAAATCCGGTCTGGAGTTATCACTTACACAAATATTTTTTGTAGAATTAAAAAAATTATTACTCATGTAAGGTGATGAATTGTATATGTCTATTGCTTTCTCGGCATTGATAAAGGTGCAATCTTTAACTTCTAAAATCCTAGCTTGAAGGTCATCTCCCGGGGTTCCAAGATCTCTAATACCTAATGCATTAACCAGCTTAATACCTGTACTAATTCTTATGTTGTCTTCATAAGTGAAGGAACAATTTAATATTTTTGTTTTAGACCAGTTTTTAACAATACCTAAACTATTCATATAAAAGGTACTGTTATTTATGGGAACTAGTGTTCCTCTTCCGTCTATCTGTAATCCTATTTTGTTATTATTAAAATTGCTATTATTAATTCCTCCGGTTACTTCATTTCTTGTGGTATAGTATAATATTCCTGTTTTAAAGTTATCGATTGCAGAAGATGTTACAAAAAAAGAACTATTCTCTCTAGTTGATAAATGCTTAATTCCATTATTTTTTTTATTGCCTATTAAGATGCTATTAGTTATTGATATTTGAGCTACAGGCATTTCAGTATAGTGCATATCATGACCGTAATTAATTACATAAGTAGAATCAGCATCAGATTTTATTGTAGAATTATTTATCGTTATGCTTGTATTGCCTCCTGAATAGTTGATAAAATTTCCTGCTATAATTTCACTACCGATAACGGTAATGCTTGCATTACCTGTTGATTTTATAAAATGAGACTTTAGATTGAAATTAGAATTTGATATTATTACATTCCCTTTGTTCTCTATAAAATAATCAGTATATTCGTTTTCACTATTTATCTCTCTTCTTAAATCAAGAGAGTTAATAGTTATAGTTCCGGTAGAATCATTATAGATCTTTTTATTATTTAAAAAGGTAACATTATTGCCAATTATAATATTCCCGCTATTGTAAATATCATAATTTATTGCCTCATCTGCGATTGTATATGTTTCATTTTCCGGTATATTATCATATCTTTGACCAAACTTTACTAAAATGCCATCACCTGCTTCAATCTCTATGCTTGCCTTATTGTTAATGATATCATAGATTTCATCAGTTAATACATTAAAAACTCTCCAAGATTCAGGTAGGTCCTCACAATCAACAATAATCTTTTGTGAATTAGCTGTTTCATATCTAGAATCAACATTAAACCGATCATTTGTATTTCCAGTATCGTAATTAGTTCTTCTATTAACAAAAAACATAAATTGTTCAGTTCCTTCAAGAAAATTTTGACTTGGTATGTATGAACCATATTCAACATAGCCACAATAATTAGGACTATTACGAATAGCCGACGGAGAGTGTTCTTGTACTTTTATCCTTATATTGTTAAAATTTGTAAAAGTAGAAAAAAGAGTATTAGTTCCAAGACTATCCCATGTACATTTACTTAACAAAGGATGTATCCGATTAATTTTTACTATAGCTTCTTTAATTGCCTGATATTGCCCGACAAAGACAGTATCAATCGTTTCTGCATAATTAAAATGTAAAGGAGTTATTATATGATGATCACCGCTATCAATATTATTTACTAATGATTCAGAAGTTAATTTAAATATCCAAATCCCATCAGGGTCATAACATAAGGGTAAATACATTAACATCTTTTGTTGGGCTGTTGGTGGAATCATGATACCTTTCCATTTGGTTTCACTACCGTTCCAATCTCCAAAAGCCTGAATAATCGGAATAAACTTATGACCGTCAGTAGCTAATAATCTTGCTTTCTTATAACTTTGAGAGATTTTATCTGTAATATATTGGATATGCATACTGTCTGATACAGAAAAACTGTTATACCATGCGGTATTATTCCCATATAGATAAGGATCCGGACTAAGTACTTTATTTCCGGTGTGACTTTTAAAATGATTTAGCATACTATAAGTTTGATCAATATTGTTATAATCAAAACCATAATCTGTTATTGCTGTATAAAATGAATAGTCAGGACGAGAGAAATCCTCATGTGTCAATAATACATTTAGCTTTTTCACTGCTTCAAATTGAGCAGGTAAAGGCTCATCATAGGTATCAAATCCGATAATGTTTGATTCATT